>NZ_JBFRMM010000003.1:0-86255 GCF_041470465.1 Vibrio sp. 10N.261.55.F4
GCTTAAGGTTCTGTCTATGAGACGTGCTTAATCCCAAGATGTCGAATTACTTTTACTTGAGCGTCATCTTTGATTTTAAAGCTGTTGAATAAAAATGGGTGTTCATTCCATTTTACGGGGAGTCGTATATGCAGACCGGGCTGAATGCGATCTACGGTAATCTTTATGCTGCCCATTTTTATATATAATATTGATGATTAATCTCTATTTATAATTCTAATAAAACCAAGCAGCAATTTCACTATCCAATTTCACAGGCTCAACTTAAAGAGTCGCAGTGCACCATCCAGCGTATACCGAATTTATCTTCTACTTTGCCAAATCGAGCCCCCCAAAAAGTATCTGCGAGTGGAGTCATTATCCGCCCTCCCTTCTTGAGCTTTTCAAAGATTTGCTCTTGAGTCGTCGTATCCTCAGTAACAAGGGAGAGTGCAAGATTGTTTCCTTCTAATTCTTTCGCTTTGACGCCATCTGACATCATAAGCTTCATACCGAATGCTTCAAACTCTGCGTGCATAACCCAATCAGGCTGAGCACCCTCTATTACCTGTGGTGCGTCACTAAATAGTTGTTTTGATAAAACTACACCACCAAAGCACTTGTGATAAAAGTCCAATGCTTCATTACAACGACCATCAAAAAATAAGTAAGGGGTTACTTTCAGCATATCTCTCTCCTTTATGATCTATCTTAAACATAGACAATAGATGTGAGAATTAAAGGTAACATTCTGATTTAAGATAATTAATTCATTGGCACATTAGATTACGAAGAGAAATGATGAAATTTAGGAATGAAACATCAAGATCTGACTGATTGAACAGGCATACCTGCCGCCACCGTGAAGGCAATGCTTCCTATACCCCAGATACAACAAAGCCCCGATTTTCATCTAGGCTTTGTCATTTAAATATGGTGCCGGTAGGTGACTTGACTGGGCTTGCATCCAAGCCGACACGCTGGATTTAAAATTCACAAACGCCCAAAGCGACCTTTTTATGTTTGGTACCGGTAGGCGGACTGATTGGACAGGCATTCCTGCCGCCACCGCGAAGGCAACGCTTCCTATATCCCAGATACAACAAAGCCCCGACTTTCGTCGAGGCTTTGTCATTTAAATATGGTACCGGTAGGCGGACTTGAACCGCCACGCCCGAAGGCAACGGATTTTGAATCCGTCGTGTATACCAATTTCACCATACCGGCATTATCTTGGGGCATTGCCCTTTCGATGTTTGGCATTATACGTATGCGAACTGATGTGGCAAGTATAAAAACTTGAATTCATGTGTGTTTGCCGATAATTTCGCCACTAAGTCATAAGCTGTGCGTCATGTCTCTTTTCAGGCTAAGCCTTAAACTATATTCTGACGCCTCAATTTTTAAAGAAGTAATAACACATGACATCAACAAACACTCTGCCACCAGCAGGAGTCATGCGCCGATTTGGTGCCTTGTTCTACGACGCTCTGATCGTAATCGCTATTGAAATGTTGGCGGCTGGCGTCATTGTCGCTCTACTGCACGCGCTCATGGCTCTCGGCATTTTTAACCACAGCGGTTATGCCGATGTTAGTGACTTCTTAACCAACCATCCGATTTGGAGCCCTGCATATACCTTTTACTTAGTCGCCGTTTGGGTATATTTCTTCGTGTTCTTCTGGACTAGAGCTGGTCAAACTCTCGGCATGAGAGCTTGGAAGCTGCGCGTTCAAAACAAAGATGGCTCAGCGATCACAGTAACTCAGGCGCTGATTCGTTTAGGTACTTCAGGTTTTGGACTGGCAAACCTATGTGTTCCATTCGATCCTGAAAAACGTGGCTTTCACGATATCTGGGCAAAGACCGAAGTCGTTGTGTTACCACAAGCACGATAATGTGATTTAAGTTAGCTCCAATCAAGATCAAAAAAGGAAGGCGTTATGCCTTCCTTTTTACTATTTACAGTTTCCGCCTCAAGAGCATGATGGCAATTCCAAGGAACACCACGCTCGGGGCTATTGCGCCAAAGGCGGGTGGTATTTGATAAACCAAACTCACTGGGCCAAAGAACTCACTGGATATATAGAAGGTAAAGCCAGCAATAACACCTGACAAAATCCTCGCACCCATGGTCACACTACGCAAAGGACCAAAGATAAACGACAGTGCCATCAACATCATAACCGCGATCGAAATTGGCTGGGTTATCTTTCTCCACAGCGCCAATTCATAGCGTGATGCATCTTGCTCTGACGCCTTCAGATAAGAAACATAATCATACAACCCACTTAACGATAGCTCTTCTGGTTTAACCGTTACTATCGCCAACTTATCTGGAGCTAATGACGTTTCCCAAGAGTAAGTCGGTAAACTTTCTTTAGTAATTTGAAGTTCGTTTTCAAAAGACGTGATCTCTACATCCTTCATCGTCCACACGTTGTCTCCAACGTAATCAACTTCGTCAGAATAAATAGCGGTTTTAAGTGCCTTGTTTTCATCAAAGCGCCACATGTTCATTCCATATAGCTTCTGGTCATCGATTTTGACAATGAAGATGAAGTCATTGGCATCACGAGCCCAGACACCACTTTGCGTCGAAATAATATTACCACCAGCAATCGAGATAGTTCTTAAATCACGAGCCATTTTCTGCGCTTGCGGTGCTCCCCATTGACCAAGCAATGTCACCACGATCATCAGTGGAATAGCTGTTTTAAGTACTGATAGGCCGATATCTAACTTAGAGAAACCAGCTGCCTGCATAACGACAAGCTCAGAACTTGCAGCAAGCATACCAAGCCCTATCAATGCGCCAAGCAATGCAGCCATTGGAAAGAACATTTCGATATCACGAGGGATACTCAATAAAACGAAATACAGCGCTTGTAATAGATCGTATGTACCACGGCCAACTTTTCTTAGCTGTTCTACATATTTGATGATCCCAGAGAGACCAACAAACGTCACCAATACCAGTGACGTCGTTGCGATGATGGTTCTGCCTATATATAAATCGAGAATCTTAAACACGGCTTAAGCCAACCTCTTATTCTTGAATTTTTCTTTCAAACGCCTTACTGGCACGCTATCCATAAAGTTGGCACCAATCGCGACAAATAACAATAACGCATTGATTGGCCACATGCCGATTACCGCAGGAATGCTCCCCTCTTCGATTGAAGACTTGGTTGCACTGATTGCTAAGAAATAGGTGAGATAAATCAGTATTGCTGGGCCGATTTTCGCAAAACGACCTTGTCGAGGATTTACCGCAGACAGTGGCACGACAAGCATGGTCAACAATGGAATACAAAGTACCAAAGAAATACGCCACTGCAACTCTGCTTTCGCACTATTATTTGAGTTACCAATCAGTTCAAGCGTAGGGATCGCTTCCCAGTCTCGACCTTTCTTCTCAACTTCACGCTGACCAATCAGGCCTTCGTATTCTTCAAAGTGCGTCACCCTGTAGTCGAGGCGAGTCGGAATGCCTTCATGACGAGTACCATCGTACATTACGATCACTTGGCGACCATCACTGAGCTCTTTTACATCACCTGACTTCGAGAACATCACACTTGGCAGTACAGAATCACGCGGACGCATTTGAGCTACGAACACGTTTTCTAACTTATTACCGTCGATATCATCAATAAACACGACAGAAGAGCCATCCGGCGTACCTTCAAACTTACCTTTTGGTAGCAAATCAACGCTGTTCTCTGCAGCTACTTCTTCATACATTTGTTCAACTTTGTCTTGTGACCAAGGAGATAACCAAAATGAGTTAAAGGCTGCAACAGATGCCGTAATTAAAGCGAGGTAAAGCGCAGATTGGATCAGGAATTTATTACCGATACCGGTGGCGTTCATGACCACTATTTCACTTTCAGCGTAAAGGCGGCCAAAAGTAAGCAAAATACCAATATAGATACTGAGTGGAAGCATCAATAGGCCCATCGCTGGCATATTTAAGCCAACAATCGACAATATAAGACTCGCAGGGATATCACCATCAGAGGCATCCGCTAAAACACTGATGAATTTTTGGCTGAGAAACACGAGAAAGAGAACAAAAAAGATCGCAAATTGGCTCTTGATTGTCTCGCGGATCAAATATCTAACAATAATCACGCTCAAATTACCTATACAAAACTTGTTTTTTTGATTGAATCACTATAATTTCCCGTTGAACCTTTTATTTTTTTAAATTTTTAGCTAAGTGTTAGCGTTCTTCTTTAAGGTTAGTTCCATTATAGGATCCAACAAGTAAGAACCCATTATCTAACATTTAGTTCGATTTGTCTTCAGGATGTAGGAGTACGCATGGAGTTCAGTGTAAAAAGTGGCAGCCCAGAGAAACAGCGCAGCGCATGTATCGTTGTCGGTGTATTCGAACCGCGCCGCCTTTCTCCAGTCGCCGAGCAATTAGATAAGATTAGCGATGGCTACATTAGTTCACTGCTTCGTCGCGGTGATCTAGAGGGTAAACCTGGCCAGATGCTACTACTGCATCAAGTACCTGGTGTACTTTCAGAACGTGTTCTACTGGTAGGCTGTGGTAAAGAACGTGAGCTAGGCGAGCGTCAATACAAAGAAATTATCCAAAAAACCATCAGTACACTAAACGAAACAGGTTCTATGGAAGCTGTATGTTTCCTTACAGAACTTCACGTTAAAGGTCGCGACACTTATTGGAAAGTTCGCCAAGCGGTAGAAGCGACTAAAGATGGTCTTTACACATTTGACCAATTCAAGAGCAACAAGCCAGAGACTCGTCGCCCACTACGTAAATTGGTATTCAATGTACCAACACGTCGCGAATTGAGCCTGGGTGAGAAAGCAATCTCTCACGGCCTTGCTATTGCTTCAGGTGTAAAAGCGTCTAAAGATCTAGGCAACATGCCACCAAACATCGCAAACCCTGCTTACCTTGCTTCTCAAGCTCGTCGTTTAGCCGACGATTACGAGACAGTGAAGACTAAGATCATTGGCGAAGAAGAGATGGAAAAACTGGGTATGACATCATACCTAGCAGTTGGCCGTGGCTCTAAAAATGAATCGATGATGTCTATCATGGAATACAAAGGCGCTCCGGATCCAGATGCGAAGCCGATTGTATTAGTAGGTAAAGGTCTGACTTTCGATTCAGGCGGTATCTCGCTTAAGCCTGGTGAAGGCATGGATGAGATGAAGTACGACATGTGTGGTGCGGCGTCTGTATTCGGTACAATGAAAGCACTGGCTAAGCTGAACCTGCCTATTAACGTGGTTGGTATCCTAGCCGGTTGTGAAAACATGCCGGGCAGCAATGCTTACCGTCCAGGTGATATCCTAACGACAATGTCAGGCCAAACGGTTGAAGTACTCAACACTGATGCTGAAGGTCGCTTGGTTCTATGTGATGCTCTAACTTACGTTGAGCGTTTTGAACCTGACTGTGTTGTCGATGTTGCTACGCTAACTGGCGCATGTGTTATCGCTCTAGGTCACCACATCAGTGGCGTTCTATCGAACCACAACCCACTTTCTCACGAACTTGTTAATGCTTCAGAGCAAGCAAGTGACCGTGCATGGCGTCTACCAATGGCAGACGAGTACCATGAGCAGCTAAACAGCCCATTCGCTGATATGGCGAACATCGGTGGCCGTCCTGGCGGCACAATCACTGCTGGTTGTTTCCTGTCTAAATTCACTAAGAAGTACCACTGGGCACACATCGACAGTGCTGGTACAGCTTGGAAGTCAGGCGCAGCGAAAGGCTCGACAGGTCGTCCTGTCTCAATGCTAGTCCAATTCTTATTGAACCGCAGCGGCCAAGAGACTGAAGAGCAATCTTCAAAATAATAAAAAGGGCCTACGGGCCCTTTTTTAATAAGCGCTATTTGTTAGACCCTGTTAACCAAGTAACATTGATATCCACGATTTTCAGTTCGAGTATTAAGTATGCAGACTGCTACATTTTACATTGTGCCTTCAGACAGCCCGCAAGCCAGCGAAGATGGTTTTGCTCACTATGTGCTGTTTCTTGCTCAGCACTTTGCAAAACAAGGCGCTAAACTTTATCTCAACTGTAATGACAAAGAGCATGCCGAGCGTATTGCTGAAGTTTTCTGGCAAGTCGAACCCTGTGATTTTATTGCGCACAACTTGGTTGGCGAAGGCCCGAAGTATTCAACCAACATCGAAATTGGCTATCAAGGCGTAAAACATAATTGGAATCGTCAGCTAGTAATTAATCTGGCCGATAATCATACAACCTTTGCGAACGCCTTTGCTCAGGTGATAGACTTCGTCCCTTGCGAAGAAAAAGCTAAGCAACTCGCTCGAGAAAGGTATAAAATTTACCGTCAAGCTAGATATCAGCTACAAACTATCGAGATTCAACATCCATAGTCAAACCTCATAGTTAAAGCTATCTTTGGATTTAGATTCAAGAAGCTTCACTTATGAAGTTTGACCACGATTAACCATTCACAGTATCCGTTTAAGAGCACTATGGAAAAGACATACAACCCAACATCAATCGAACAAGCTCTGTATAAGACTTGGGAAGAGAAAGGCTACTTTAAGCCACACGGTGACACATCAAAAGAAGCTTATAGCATCATGATCCCGCCACCGAACGTCACTGGCAGCCTACACATGGGTCACGCGTTCCAAGATACGATCATGGATACGCTTATCCGTGCTCAACGTATGAAAGGCAAAAACACGCTTTGGCAAGTGGGTACTGACCACGCTGGTATCGCAACTCAAATGGTTGTTGAGCGTAAGATTGCTGCCGAAGAAGGCAAAACAAAACACGACTACGGCCGTGAAGCTTTCATCGACAAGATCTGGGAATGGAAAGGCGAATCAGGTGGCACGATCACTCAACAACTTCGTCGTCTTGGTGCATCTGTAGATTGGGATCGTGAACGATTCACTATGGATGACGGCCTATCGGCTGCGACTCAAGAAGTGTTTGTTCGTCTATACGAAGAAGACCTAATCTACCGTGGTAAACGTCTAGTAAACTGGGATCCTAAACTGCACACTGCAATCTCGGATCTTGAAGTTGAAAACAAAGACAAAAAAGGTTTCATGTGGCACTTCCGCTACCCGCTAGCGAACGGTGTTAAAACGGCAGATGGTAAAGACTACATCGTTGTTGCGACTACTCGTCCTGAAACCATGCTTGGCGATACTGGTGTTGCTGTTAACCCAGAAGATCCTCGTTACAAAGATCTTATCGGCAAAGAAATCCTACTTCCTGTTGTAAACCGTCTTATCCCTATCGTAGGCGATGAGCACGCAGACATGGAAAAAGGCACGGGTTGTGTGAAGATCACTCCAGCTCATGACTTTAACGATTACGAAGTGGGTAAGCGCAACAACCTACCAATGATCAACATCCTAACGTTCAATGCTGATATCCGTGATGCTGCTGAAGTCTTCACGACTAACGGCGAAGAAAGCGATGTTTACTCAACAGGTATCCCTGCTAAGTACCAAGGTATGGAGCGTTTTGCTGCACGTAAAGCTATCGTTGCTGAATTCGATGAGCTTGGTCTTCTTGAAGAGATCAAAGATCACGACCTGACTGTCCCTTACGGCGACCGTGGTGGCGTGGTTATCGAACCAATGCTGACTGACCAATGGTACGTGCGCACAGCACCTCTTGCAGAACCTGCAGTTAAAGCGGTTGAAGATGGTCAAATCCAATTCGTACCTAAGCAGTACGAAAACATGTACTTCGCGTGGATGCGTGACGTGCAAGACTGGTGTATCTCTCGTCAACTTTGGTGGGGCCACCGTATCCCAGCATGGTACGACAACGATGGTAAAGTTTACGTAGGTCGCACTGAAGAAGAAGTTCGTGAAAAGAACAACCTAGCGCCTGTTGTTGTGCTTAAGCAAGACGACGACGTACTGGATACTTGGTTCTCTTCTGCACTTTGGACGTTCGGCACACAAGGCTGGCCTGAAGATACTGAAGCACTGAAAACATTCCACCCATCTGAAGTACTAGTATCTGGTTTTGATATTATCTTCTTCTGGGTTGCTCGTATGATCATGATGACCATGCACTTCGTGAAAGACGAAGATGGCAAGGCTCAAGTACCTTTCAAAACTGTTTACATGACAGGTCTTATCCGTGATGAAAACGGCGATAAGATGTCTAAGTCGAAAGGTAACGTACTTGACCCAATCGACATGATTGACGGCATCGGCCTTGAAGAGCTAGTAGAGAAGCGTTGTGGCAACATGATGCAACCTAAACTGGCTGCTAAGATCGAAAAGAACACACGTAAAACATTCGAAAACGGTATCGAACCCTACGGTACTGACGCACTGCGTTTCACTCTTGCTGCTATGGCTTCAACTGGCCGTGACATCAACTGGGACATGAAGCGTCTTGAAGGTTACCGTAACTTCTGTAACAAGCTATGGAACGCAAGCCGTTACGTACTGATGAACACAGAAGAGCACGACTGTGGCATGTCACTGTCTGTAGAAGACCGTGCAAACATGGAATTCTCTCTAGCCGATAAGTGGATTGAGTCTCAGTTTGAAGTTGCAGCGAAAGAGTTTAATGCTCACCTAGACAACTACCGTCTAGACATGGCAGCAAACACGCTTTACGAATTCATCTGGAACCAATTCTGTGACTGGTACTTAGAGCTAACTAAACCTGTTCTTTGGAAAGGTACTGAAGCTCAACAACAAGCGACTCGTTACACGCTTATCACGGTTCTTGAGAAGACTCTGCGTCTTGCTCACCCTGTTCTTCCTTACATCACTGAATCTATCTGGCAGAGCGTTAAGCCGCTAGTAGACGGCGTTGAAGGCGAGACAATCATGACTCAAGCGCTTCCTCAGTTTAATGAAGCTAACTTCAATGCTGAGATCGTTGACGACATCGAATGGGTTAAGACTTTCATCACTGCTATCCGTAACCTACGTGCGGAATACGACATTGCACCAAGCCAAGGCTTAGAAGTAATGATCAAGGTTGCTGATGAGAAAGATGCCGCTCGTATCGAAGCGAACAAGATCGTTCTTACTTCTCTAGCTAAGCTAGACGATATTAAAGTTCTAGCTGATGGTGAAGAGACTCCTGCTTGTGCAACTAAACTGGTTGGCAAATCTGAGTTGATGATCCCAATGGCGGGTCTTATCGACAAAGATGCAGAGCTTGCTCGTCTAGATAAAGAAGTCGCTAAGACTCACGGCGAGATTAAACGTATCGAAGGTAAGCTAGGTAACGAAGGTTTCGTTGCTAAAGCACCAGAAGCAGTTATCGCGAAAGAGCGTGAAAAGCTTGAAGGCTACAAGGAAACTCTTGTTAAGCTTGAAGAGCAAAAAGCGACAATCGCTGCGCTTTAAAACCGAGTGAACGAGAAGGCTTCAAACTTCTCGGTCTAAATAGAAAGGTTGGTCTTGGTGACCAGCCTTTTTTTATGTCCCTGATTCCAATATTCCAATGCTTCTCACTCTAGCCGCACTGATTGATAGGTTTCATCTATCAAATTAATCTCTACTTCCCATTATACTTAATGATAATAATTCTCAATAATAGACCTATCAAAACAACACAACGACTGAGTAATTATCATGAAAAAGACACTAACCTTTGCTGCATTACATTTTACTATCGCATTTAGTGTCGCTTATGTACTAACAGGCGACATCTTAATTGGTAGCTTAATCGCTATGATTGAGCCCTCTGTGAATACTGTTGCCTTCTATTTTCATGAAAAGGCGTGGGCTCAAGTTCCAGCTCTTAAAGCTCGCCAGTGGATGACCAAATTAAAAACAGCAAGCTTTGCTACCATCCACTTTAGTGTTGCCTTTACCGTTGTCTACTTGTTGACTGGAGATGCTTTCATAGGCGGCGTGATGGCTTTGCTAGAGCCAACTTTAAATACCGTTGCTTACTACTTCCACGAGAAAGTCTGGTTACGTAAATCAGGCGACCAAATGGCACAACAACAATTCTGTTTGCACCAACATGCTTAGTCACCATATATTGGGTCACATATTAGTGACCCTTTCATAGGCAGATCATGGAACAAATTGCTGAGTTCACCCTTAGACCCATTACACCGCAAGACAACCCAAGCATCGCACAAATCATTCGCCAAGTTTCGGCTGAGCATGGACTCACAGAAGATAAAGGTTATGGCGTAGCCGACCCAACACTCGATGATATGTACTCTGTCTATAGCCAAGCGAATGCAATGTACTGGGTTATCGAACACAACGGAAAGATCGTCGGAGGCGGTGGCTTTGCCCCTCTAGCAGGTAAACCCAATGTGTGTGAGCTACAAAAGATGTACTTCTTACCGCAAACTCGAGGGCATGGCCTAGCCAAGCGAATTGTCGCTTTGAGCTTAAAGCAAGCCAAGCAACTTGGGTATCAACACATGTATTTAGAAACGACGAAGTGCTTGGGTGCTGCGGTCAAACTCTATGAGAAGCTTGGGTTTGAGCATCTTGAGTCAGCTTGGGGAGAAACAGGCCACGACGCTTGTGAGGTTGTCATGGCCAAGTCGTTATAAGCAGAATGCGCCGCTATAGCGAAAGAAGATAACGCTAAAATATACGGAGTTAACGTAGAAAGTTACTGACGCAAGAAGTTGGGTTCAAGGCAACAAAAGAACTCTCTTCTTGCCCATCAAGTACCACTTCTAATGGGTATAGATACTTGGGGTTAGGATTCTCAATATCAAAAATGATAGGAGCTTCGACCTGGAACACGACGCCAGTATGTTCAGCGCGTACATCAATCGGCATCACGAGAGTCATACCATTAAACTTGATGGATGCCGATACTAACCCCGCCTTTAGCGTTTGATAGATAACATCCACTTTAAACTCACAGCCACCACCGTGGTGCCAGATCTGCTCTGTGACAACTTGCTCTAGCTTGACGTTTCGAACGAACTGCAGGTATGGCGCTTGCCAAATCCCGATGCGTGAATCAGATTTAGCGATAGCCTGTGAAGATACAGAGTCATCCATGTCTTCTTCAAGCAATAGGCTCTCCTCTTCTTCAAGGAAAAGGATCTCGAAACGGTTTCGGCCGGACTGCATATAAGGACGGATATCTTTACGGTATTCAGCTTGGCTACCATCACAATCAAAAACAGCCACACCATTAAGTCGAACTTCAGCAAAATAATCGACTCCAGCCATCACTAACTCAACAAATGGACACGCTAACATAGCGTCATCCACTTCGATGTCGTGCATCAGGTGCCACTCTTGCTCTGCAATTTGACTTTCACTCAAGCTATCAGGGAGCTTTGAGCTTAACGGAGCCGGAAAGGTGATGTCATCTTGTGGGATAGAGAGATCCGTCAGTGGCGAAATTTGCCAAAGACCATCGAGAAGCAACCGCATATCATTCCTTGAGCTAGATCAATTTTGACCGCATTATAATGAATGAATGCATATAAAGACATTTATTTTTCTGAGGGTAAAAAAATGCCAGCTCGAGGCTGGCATTTTATAAAATTGGGAAAGAATTACTCTTCGCCTTCATCATCTTCGTCTGGGTAGATAGCATCTTCACCTTCGTAGTAAGTGCCCCAACCGTCGTAGATAATGTCAAACTTCTCTGCAAGGTTTACAAGCTTCTCAACTTGCTCATCAATCGCTTCTGCATTCAGAGTACATTGCATCGTTGCATCACAACAAAGTAGCTTATTGCCATCTTCGTCTTCTGTCTCTTCAGCTTCAAGCACTTCAAAGCCCATTTTGAATGCTTCAACAACCGCTTTCTCAAGCACATCGAAATCTTCAGCAAATAGGTGATGCTCGATATCGTATAGAGCTTCAGGATCGCTACCATCTTCAATTAATGCTGTAATGATGTCGCGAGTCTCTTCCTTTTGAAATTCAATTAATTCCGCTACTGATAGATATTCATCTTCGTGAGACATGTGTCTGCTCCAGAGTGTTGACTATGAAAAGATCAAATTTGATTGCCACGAAATATGGCACGGATCGTCCAGAAAAGCCACCCAGATCAGGCCTAGAAAGGTAAGTTTATCGCGAGATCGCAGCGCCAATATCAATTCAAAAGTAAAATCAAAATCACAGAAACAAATTTTCAACATTTTATTAACTGCGCCGTATTTTAGCATTTCGTTTTTGTGGCCACTTTAGGGCTTATTGAATAAAACTTGCGTGATTAGTCACGTTAGGTGCATACGCTAAACCGCTTTTGGGGTGCATAAATCCTCAGCTTGTTATCAAAAAGTGCATAATAGTGAATAAAAAATCACGATTAATAAGCAAAATTCAATTCTAACAAGCCACGAATTGAGCATAGATCCTCAAAAACGTTGTTCCGTTCGATAGCCAGTTAGTTGGAATTTAATCTGTATAAACTTAAAAATCACAGGTTTTATGACCAATTATTACCCAAATACCTTGTATTAACTCAATCTACAAAACTTGCATATTACGGACAAGCTTGTCATAAATAGACGCTGGATTAATAGTAAGGATGCAAAATGAGTAAGCTGTACGTTGGCTCCGAAGTCGGTCAATTGAGACGAGTTCTCCTAAATAGACCTGAAAGAGCACTCACCCACCTCACCCCTTCAAACTGTCATGATCTTCTATTTGATGATGTACTTGCCGTTGAAGCCGCTGGTGAAGAACATGATGCCTTTGCAGAAACGCTGCGCAGCCAAGACGTAGAAGTACTACTGCTGCATGACCTGCTAGTAGAAACGCTTGCCGTATCTCAGGCTCGTGAGTGGTTGCTGAATACTCAAATCTCAGATTTCCGTTATGGGCCGACTTTCGCCCGTGACTTAAGAAACTACCTTGCTCAAATGGATAATGAGCATCTAGCAACGATCTTACTCGGTGGCTTGGCCTACTCTGAGCTTCCTATCAAATCATCATCGATGCTGCCTAAAATGCATCGACCACTCGATTTCGTTATCGAGCCACTGCCTAACCACCTATTTACGCGAGATACTTCTTGCTGGGTTTACGGTGGTGTATCGCTTAACCCAATGATGAAGCCTGCACGTCAACGTGAAACGAACCACCTGCGTGCTATCTACCGCTGGCACCCAGTGTTCGCAGGCCAAGATTTCATTAAGTACTTTGGTGACGAAGACCTTCACTACGACAACGCTAACATTGAAGGCGGTGACGTACTGGTTATCGGTAAAGGTGCGGTACTGGTTGGTATTTCAGAGCGTACGAAACCACAAGGTGTCGAAAACCTAGCGGCTAGCCTATTTAGATCAGGCCAAGCGAGCGAAGTGATTGCGATCGATCTACCAAAACACCGCTCTTGTATGCACCTTGATACGGTGATGACACACATGGATATCGACACGTTCTCTGTCTATCCAGAGATCGTGCGTAAAGACCTAGACACTTGGCGCTTAACGCCAAAAGAAAATGGCGAAATGCGTGTCGAGAAAGCTGAAAACTACCTGTCAGCGATTGAAGGCGCGCTAGGCCTTGATCAACTGAAGATCATCACAACCGGCGGTGATAACTACGAAGCTGAGCGTGAACAATGGAATGACGCAAACAACGTACTGACAGTGAAACCAGGTACCGTGATTGGTTATGAACGTAATGTTTACACCAATGAGAAATACGACAAAGCAGGTATCGAAGTTCTGACGATTCCGGGCAATGAGCTAGGTCGTGGCCGAGGTGGCGCTCGCTGTATGAGTTGCCCTATCGAAAGAGACGGTATCTAAGTCAAAGAGCTCAGTTAAACAGACTCAATAGTCTTATCTAGGCCAGTATTCATTTACTGGCCTTTTTTATCAAATTAATAAAATAAATATTCACAAATATAGCATTTTTATGTTTAACTAAGTTCTTCATTGATTCTATATACGCAAGGAGCGAGAGATGGCCTTTAATCTTCGCAATCGTAACTTTCTAAAACTTCTCGACTTTACTCCTAAAGAGATTCAGTTTTTACTCGACCTGTCTGCTGACCTAAAAAAAGCTAAGTATGCAGGCACTGAGCAGAAGAAACTCAACGGCAAAAACATTGCTTTGATCTTCGAGAAAGCATCAACTCGAACACGATGTGCGTTTGAAGTGGCCGCCTTTGATCAAGGTGCTCAAGTCTCTTACCTTGGCCCTTCTGGTTCTCAGATTGGTCAAAAAGAATCAATGAAAGATACGGCGCGTGTATTGGGACGCATGTACGATGGCATCGAGTATCGTGGCTTTGGTCAGAGTATCGTTGAAGACTTAGGCGCTTATGCGGGCGTGCCGGTTTGGAATGGCTTAACCGATGAGTTCCACCCTACTCAGATCTTGGCTGATTTCCTCACTATGCTTGAGCATGGCCGCGGGAAGCATCTACACCAAATCAGCTTTGCTTATCTAGGCGATGCACGCAATAACATGGGTAACTCTCTGTTAGTCGGAGCCGCGAAGATGGGCATGGATATTCGCCTTGTCGCGCCAAAAGCCTTTTGGCCAGAAGAGCAGCTTGTTGAAGAGTGCCAAACCATTGCGCAAAACACTGGCGCAAAAATCACGTTAACTGAAGACGTTGCTGAAGGCGTGAAAGGTTGTGATTACCTATACACCGATGTTTGGGTTTCGATGGGCGAAGCCCCTGAAGCTTGGGACGAACGTGTGGCGGTAATGAAACCATACCAAGTGAATATGGATGTCATTAAGCTAACTGGTAACCCTCAAGTGAAGTTCATGCACTGCCTACCCGCTTTCCACAACAATGAAACTGTGATTGGTCAGCAAGTCTCTGACAAGTATGGAATGAACGGCTTGGAAGTGACTGACGAAGTGTTTGAATCTGACTACTCGATTGTATTTGATGAAGCTGAAAATCGCATGCACACCATCAAGGCGGTGATGGTCGCGACGCTTGGCCAATAGACAATAATGAAAGTAAACAAAAGCTTGATGTAATCGCTTGCGCTCACAAATTGAAAGCGTATAATTCTCGGCAATTTGTCTGAGAGTAGTGAAAATGACGCCAAGCAATGTTATGATAAAACATAATGATATTGTGAAAACACATAGTAATATTGTGAAAACACCAAATATTGCTCGTAAGCTAAGATGCTTACCAGGCCGTCTATTCTGCTTTTCAGCACTTTTTTAAAGCCTCCCATTATGGGGGGCTTTTTTATGGCCAATACATTATTGTGGGGAAGAAGATCATGGCGAATTCGCTCTATCAAAAGCACATCATCTCAATTCCAGAGCTTTCTCGTGAAGAGCTAGAATTAATTGTTCAAACGGCAGGTCAGCTAAAGGCTGAGCCAAACCCAGAACTCATCAAGAACAAAGTTGTTGCCAGCTGCTTCTTCGAACCTTCTACGCGAACTCGTCTCTCTTTTGAAACTGCGATTCAACGCATCGGTGGTGATGTGATTGGTTTCGACAGTGGTGGTAACACTTCTTTGGCAAAGAAAGGCGAAACGCTAGCGGACTCGGTACAGGTTATCTCTTCATACGTTGACGCTTACGTGATGCGTCACCCTCAAGAAGGCGCAGCGCGTCTGGCTTCTGAGTTCTCAAACGGTGTACCTGTTATTAACGCAGGTGACGGCGCAAACCAACACCCAACACAAACGTTACTAGACCTATTCTCTATCGCTGAGACACAAGGCCGCCTCGACAACCTAAACGTTGCATTCGTTGGTGACCTTAAGTACGGCCGTACGGTTCACTCATTGACTCAAGCACTAGCGAAGTTCGACAACATCTGTTTCTACTTCGTGGCTCCAGAAGCTCTAGCGATGCCAGACTACATTTGCGAAGAGCTTGATGAAGCGGGCATCAAGTACCAACTATTGACGGACATGGAAGATGTGATTCCTGAGCTCGATGTCTTGTACATGACTCGAGTTCAAAAAGAGCGCTTCGATGAGTCAGAATACGCGCACATAAAATCCGCATACATCCTGACCGCTTCGATGCTGGAAAATGCACGCGATAACCTGAAGGTTCTGCACCCTCTTCCTCGCGTTGATGAAATTACTGTCGATGTCGATAAAACACCTTACGCTTACTACTTCCAGCAAGCAGAGAATGGTGTTTACGCCCGTGAAGCATTGCTAGCCCTTGTTCTTAACGAAACGCTGTAGAGGAGAGATATAATGTCTAAAGAGACTCAATTAAAAGTTGAAGCAATCAGAAACGGTACTGTTATCGACCATATCCCAGCCAATATCGGGATCAAGGTTCTAAAACTGTTCGACATGCACAATTCTCATCAGCGCGTGACGATTGGCCTGAATCTACCGTCTTCTGCACTAGGCGGAAAAGACCTGCTCAAGATTGAGAATGTGTTTATCACAGAAGAACAGGCGAGCAAGCTGGCACTTTATGCGCCTCACGCAACAGTGAATCAAATCGAAGATTACGAAGTGGTTAAGAAACTACCACTAGAACTTCCTGAGCAAATCAACGATGTGTTCGAGTGTCCAAACACCAACTGTATTACTCACAATGAACCGGTTGAAAGTAGCTTTAAGATCTTTGAAAAGAAAGAAGATATTCGATTGAAGTGTAAGTATTGCGAAAAAGTCTTCTCTCGCGAGATCGTAACAGAAAGATAACGTCATACGGCAAAGCAGACCGAATGTAAAAACTATCAAATACCTCGCCTGTGCGGGGTATTTTGCGCTTTACCTATCCAAAGTTTGAAGGCACACTGAAAATTGATTTTTATCTAATAACTGATGGAATAAACCAATGACTAAAGTACTTCACACAGAATCTGCTCCAGCTGCAATCGGCCCATACGTACAAGGCGTTGACCTTGGCAACATGGTACTGACTTCTGGTCAAATCCCAGTAAATCCAGCAACTGGTGAAGTATCTGCTGATATCGCAGAGCAAGCTCGCCAATCTCTAGACAACGTTCAAGCGGTTGTTGAAGCTTCAGGCCTGACTGTAAAAGACATCGTAAAACTAACGGTATTCGTTAAAGACCTAAACGACTTCGGCACAGTAAACGAGGTTTACGGCAAATTCTTCGATGAGCACGGCGTTGCAAACTACCCTGCACGTTCATGTGTTGAAGTAGCTCGTCTACCAAAAGATGTAGGTATCGAGATCGAAGCTATTGCGGTTCGCAAATAGCTTTTAATCTCTAGATTAAACACCTTCGGATAAACGACTTAGCGTAATGCTGAGTGTTTATTAGATACAAAAAAGGTTGCCCCGTTGGCAACCTTTTTTATTGTTCATCGTTTCGCTTAGATAATTACTTTTTATTAAGCTCAACCACTTCTTTGTCTAACTCTTCAAGTTTCGCAGCCATCTGCTCACGAGCTAGGTTAGCCAGTTCACGAACATTAGACTTGTCGTAGCCTTCAGTGCTGATTGGTGGCAGCATTTCAACAATCACGTGACCATTGTTCCAACGGTTTAGCTTCACGCCACCGGTTGAGCTACACACGATAGGGATGATAGGCAAGCCAGCACCAATCGCAGCATGGAATGCACCTGTTTTGAATGGCAGCAGACCACGGCCACGAGAACGAGTGCCTTCAGGGAACATCCAAACTGAAACATCGCTCTCTTTTAGACTCGTCACGACCTGATCAATCGTACCTACCGCTTTGCTACGGTTAGCACGGTCAATTAGGATGTTACCCGTCAACCAGTAAAGCTGACCAAATAGAGGCATCCACACTAGGCTTTTCTTACCAACAGTTACCACTTTTGGCGTTACCGCTGATGAAATCGTGAATAGATCCCAGCTGTTTTGGTGGTTCGCCACATAAACATGTTGGCCGCGAGAGTAGGCATCTTCTGGGATGCGAAGCTCTAACTTCATGCCGAAGATCTTCGACATGCGACCGAAATAACGGCCAAAGGTAAATACGTGTTTCGGGTTGCGTGGACTTAATAGGCAGTAACCACAACCAAATACAAACATAAGAATCGCAAATATCGCCACTGCGAAAATACGTAATATTGCTATCATTTTGTTCCTCACCGACCGCCAAGTTGATTCATCTATTCGCGCAAAAATGAGCAATAGATTTACTCGCGGTAAATACAACTATAAAAAAGCCGAAACCAAGGTTCCGACTTTTATGTTTTCATCTTACTGATTCATGAATCCACTAACCTAGGTTAGTTCGACTCACTAAATCGTGTAATGTTTGCGCCTAAGGCTGACAATTTATCTTCAATCTTATCGTAGCCACGATCGATGTGATAAATACGGTCAACGATGGTTTCACCTTGAGCAATACAGCCAGCAATAACAAGGCTCGCAGATGCGCGAAGGTCCGTTGCCATTACTTGAGCGCCGCTCAGTTTTTCCGTTTCACCACAGATAGCCGTGTTACCTTCGATTTCCGCTTTTGCACCCATTCGCTGTAACTCAGGAATGTGCATAAAACGGTTTTCAAAGATAGTCTCAGTGATAACACCACTGCCCTTCGCCATCATGTTAAGCAGAGTAAACTGTGCTTGCATGTCGGTTGGGAAACCAGGGTGAGGTGCCGTTACGATTTTCACCGCTTTCAGTTCACGACCCGTCATATCAAGACTGATCCAGTCTTCGCCCGTTTCAACCTTCGCACCCGCTTCTTCAAGCTTCGCTAAGGCAGCTTCAAGAAGATGAGCGTTGGTGTTGCGACAAACCACTTTACCGCCAGAAACAGCAGCAGCAACCAGGAAAGTACCTGTTTCAATACGGTCAGCAACCACAGAGTGTTGGCCACCACCAAGACGTTCAACGCCTTCGATAGTAATCGTATCTGTACCTGCGCCAGAAATTTTAGCACCCAGTTTGTTTAGGAAGTCAGCCGTATCAACAATCTCAGGCTCACGCGCTGAGTTATCGAGTACTGTTGTTCCTTCCGCTAGCGTTGCTGCACACATGATAGTAATGGTGGCACCCACACTTACTTTATCCATCACGATGTGCGCGCCTTTCAGACGGCCATCAACACTTGCTTTCACATAGCCATCTTCCAACTTAATGGTCGCACCTAGTTGCTCTAGGCCGTGGATATGCAGATCAACAGGTCGAGCACCAATTGCACAACCGCCTGGAAGTGACACTTGGCCTTCACCAAAACGAGCGACTAGAGGACCTAAAGCCCAGATAGAAGCACGCATTGTTTTCACTAAATCGTAAGGCGCACAAAATTCATTAATTTCGCTGCCATCAACATGAACACTACCATTACGCGATACTTTTGCGCCTAAACGCTTAAGCAGTTCCATCGTAGTATCGATGTCACGTAGGTGAGGAACGTTACTTACTTCCACTGGCTCTTCAGCAAGAATTGAAGCAAATAAGATAGGTAGCGCTGCATTTTTTGCGCCTGAGATCGTCACTTCACCGCTTAGCGGCTTATCCGATCCAATAACTCGAAACTTTTCCATCATAAACCTTAAAGTGACATCAGTTTCTTATCACGTTCCCACTCTTCCGGCGTGAAAGCCTTAATAGAAAGAGCATGGATGTCATTGCGTTGAATGTATTCCATTAGTGGGCCGTAGATTAGTTGCTGCTTCTTAACTCGATTCATGCCGTCAAAACATGGATCAACCGCAACAACTTCGTAATGACTGCCTTCCCCTTTCACGAAAATTTCCTGAAGGTTCAGTGCTTCTGCTAATAATTCTTGTACTTTTGTGCTGTCCACAAATAGCTCCTGCCTAATTTTTTATGTGTTCTGCCATCATTGGCTGGATATTGCTCAATTGGAACAACGTTCGTAATTGTTCTGGCACGAAACTGAGCATTATATGACAGTTTTGATTTTTTGCATGCTCTAATAAGTGAATTAGCATCACCATTCCTGCTGAATCGACTCGATTTATATGGCTAAGGTCAATTTCAACGCTCGATTCCGTCGTTTGCCACTTTTCCAATATACGCCAGATTGCAGGGACACTGTCTCGGTCTAAATCACCGAACAGTTGATACTCTTTAGAGCTTAGTGCTTGCCATTGAGAATGGCTCATTATTTGTTACTCTCAAAACGAATCGGTTGTGCGGCTAATTTCTCTAGTTCGTCTGCAACTTGTAAGATGCCTTCTTGACGAATCTTAGTATTCCACTCCGATTGCTTGCTCGACAACAAGCTAATACCTTCGGCAACCATATCAAATGCTTTCCACTCGCCAGATTTCTTGTCTTTGCGAAGCTTAAATTCAAGCTTAATGTTTGGTCGCGGCGTATCGATGATGTCGACCTTGATACTGGTAATGCGGCTATCCGCTTTGATTTTTGGTTCTGGACCAAATTCAATCGTCTGATCTGTGTATTGAGTCAGCACTTGGGCATAAGAAGAAACAAGGTATTTACGGAATGAATCGATAAACACGCCCACGTCTTTTCTATCCGCGCCTTTCAAGTTTGGTCCAAGTAACTTAAGAGCTGCATATTGTGCATTCACATAAGGCATCAACTCTTCTTCCACGATGACCTTCAATAACTCTGGATCTTGGTGGATGTTGTCTTGTTCACTTTTCAAACGCTCAAATGCCACTTCGGCAACTTGAGTCATCATCTGGTAAGGCTGAGTACGGTCAATCGATTCTGCAGCAAAGGCTTGGGTAGAAATAAGCAACGCCATTGCCGCCATAAACATTGATTTCAAGTAACCAATAGCTTTTAAATAACTAATAGTTTTCAACATTATCTTATTCCTTAGCTTCGCTGTCATTAGAACCACCAACGCTATACAGCACTTGGCCAATCAAATCTTCTAGTACCAATGCTGACTTAGTGTCTTCAATTGAATCACCATCGACCAACATCTCTTCATCATCAAAAATGAAGCCTGGGACCAGACTAATGTACTGCTCACCAATTAAGCCAGATGTTAAAATTTGAGCACTAGAGGTATCTGGAAATTGTGAGTACTTCCCGTCAATAGACAGTTCAACGACAGGAAGGTAGCTCTCGGTATCAAGCTCAATGCTTTTAACTCGTCCAACAACGACGCCACCCACTTTCACTGGAGAACGAACTTTTAGGCTGCCAATGTTGTCAAAGGTCGCTTTTAGATTGTAAGTATGGTTCGAACCTATGCCTTTTACGTCAGCGACTTGAAAGATCATGATTAAGATTGCGCAAATTCCGGCAATAACAAAGGTGCCGACCCATAATTCTAATTTTCGAGTTTGTTGCATGATTAATTCCCAAACATCAATGCGGTAAGAACAAAATCTAGCCCTAGTACCGCTAGAGAAGAGTGCACTACAGTGCGTGTGGTTGCCTGACTGATACCTTCTGAAGTCGGTACTGCGTCATAACCATTGAAAAGTGCGATCCAAGTTACGGTGATAGCGAAGACCATACATTTGATCATGCTGTTACCAATATCTCGGCCAAGTTCTACTGAAGACTGCATCGCAGACCAGAAACTGCCGTGATCAATGCCTTTCCAATCAACACCAACCAGTTGACCGCCCCAAATACCTACCGCCATAAAAATCATAGCAAGCAATGGCATTGAAATAAGCCCGGCCCAAAGACGTGGTGCAATAATGCGTTTAAGAGGGTCAACGGCCATCATCTCAAGGCTTGAGATCTGCTCTGTTGCCTTCATTAACCCAATCTCTGCCGTGAGTGCTGAACCGGCTCGACCTGCAAATAATAACGCAGTCACCACAGGCCCCAACTCACGCAACAGTGAAAGCGCGACCATTTGACCAAGGTTTCCCTCAGCGCCGTAGTCAATTAACACGACATAGCCCTGCAGGCTGAGCACCATGCCGATAAACAGACCCGAAACTAAAATAATAGCCAATGACTGAACGCCAACGCTATAAAGTTGTTTTACTAATAAGGGGAAGTTTTTTAGTCGCGGGATGCCAAACAAAGCCCCAAATAACATCAGGCTTGCTCGACCAAATGACTCACAGCTCGCAAGTGTACGCTTACCGACACCCGCAATAGTTTTAACAATCATATTAAAACAAATCCTTTTCTAAGCTCTTCGCAGGGAATCTAAATGGTACTGGACCATCGGCTTCGCCTTGCAAAAATTGCTGCACTCTCGGATCGCTATTGTTGTACAACTCATCAGGTGTTCCAGCGGCAATAATCTTGCTATCTGCCATGAGGTAAACCCAATCAGCAATACTCATCACCTCTGGCACATCGTGAGAAACAACAATCGAGGTTAAGCCCAAGGCTTGATTGAGATTTCGTATCAATTCAACCAATACGCCCATGGTGATGGGATCTTGGCCAACAAACGGCTCATCGTACATGATAAGTTCTGGATCCAGTGCGATTGCGCGCGCCAGTGCGGCACGCCTAGCCATTCCGCCAGACAACTCACTCGGCATCAATTGCGCAGCACCACGTAATCCTACCGCTTCAAGCTTAAGTAATACGATGGTACGAATGAATTTTTCATTAAGTTCAGTGTGCTCTCGCAGCGGAAACGCCACATTATCAAAGACATTGAGATCCGTAAAAAGCGCACCCGATTGAAATAGCATGCTCATTTTCTTACGTGCTTGATACAGCTTTCGACGTGATAATGCAGGGACATTGTCGCCATCAAACCAAATTTCGCCTTCATCTGGCGGCAGTTGCCCACCAATCAAACGCAGTAAAGTCGTTTTGCCAATCCCAGACGGCCCCATGATTGCGGTTATCTTGCCTTGAGGCACCTCTAAACTGATGTCATCAAAGATAACGCGCTCACCACGTGAGAAGCTGAGGTTCTTAACTTTCACAAGCTCAGTGTTCAACATATTTTTGTTGTTTCCTTGCTTTAAAAAACGCCAATTATGGCTGCAATAATAATGAGTCTACTTTAGAATTAAAAGCACTGTTCAATTAATTCATATTAAACAGGAATCTATGCAGGGATTTGAAAGCATTAGGAAATTATCTATTGATCTCTCTTTCTTGCCTGCTAACTGGTAATTAATTTGCCGAGTGACTTCCCTTTTATCTAGCAACAGGTCAAAATTAGCGGTTAATTCTCCGTTTTTATTAATTTTTTAGGAATCATCATGCTTGAAGCGATTGCGTTTCTTATTATCGGTCTAGGTTTTTTGGTGTGGAGTGCAGATAAGCTGGTTTACGGTGCCGCTGCTCTTGCTCGCAACTTCGGTATTTCACCACTAGTTATCGGTATGACGATCTTAGCAATGGGGTCTTCGGCTCCTGAAATGATGGTTTCTGCGACAGCAGCCCTTGATGGCAAAACAGATACAGCTGTAGGCAACGTACTGGGCTCTAACATCGCCAACATCGCGCTGATTTTAGGTATTACAGCCCTTATCAAGCCGTTATCGATTAGCTCAGGCGTGATTCGTCGTGAACTACCATTAATGATCGGTGTCACTCTGCTAGCGGGCGCCCTATTGTGGGATAACCATTTAGGCTTCTATGAAGGCGTGTTGTTGTTTGTTCTTTTTGCCGCGTTTTTGTTTGCTATGTTGCAAATCAGCCGCAGCGAGAAAAAGAACGGCGATGCTTTCCTTGATGAGCAAGAATCAGAGATCCCTGAAGGCGTAAGTAACCCTAAGGCTGCAATGTGGGTCGTGATTGGTCTAATCGTCCTACCTTTAGCTGCTGATATGCTGGTAGATAACGCTGTGATCATCGCGAAGTTCTTCGGCATGAGCGACCTTGTCATTGGTTTAACCATCATTGCTGTTGGTACTAGCCTTCCTGAACTTGCAGCATCACTAGCCGGCGTTATGAAGGGTGAAGATGATATGGCTGTAGGTAATATCATTGGTTCAAACGTATTCAACATCCTTGCTGTTATGGGTATCCCGGGCATCCTAAACCCTTCGATCTTGAGCGAGTTCGCTATGGGTCGTGACTTCTGGGTAATGCTAGGCGTATCGCTACTACTTGTTGTGATGGCACTAGGAAAATCTCGTAGTGTGAATCGTATTGAAGGCGGCGTGTTAATTGTGACGTTCGTGGCCTACCAAAGTTACCTATTAATGAACATGTCGGCTTAATTGTTGATTTAACTTCCCGTACTTGGAGTATTTGATGTCTCAGCCATTTGATTACCGCAGCGTTGCAAAACAAGTTTTGGAAACCGAAGTTGCAGGTCTCACTCAATTAGACCAATATTTTAATGATGATTTTTGTAAAGCTTGCGACCTTATCCTGAACAACAAAGGCAAAGTCGTTGTGATGGGCATGGGTAAATCAGGCCACATTGGCAACAAAATCGCAGCAACATTGGCAAGTACCGGGACATCGGCTTTCTTTGTTCACCCAGGCGAAGCGGCGCATGGCGACTTAGGCATGATCGAACCTGGTGATATTGTGATTGCAATATCCAACTCCGGCGAATCGGGAGAAATCCTCAGCCTATTTCCTGTGTTAAAGCGTCTGAGCATCAAGATCATCAGCATGACAGGCAAGCCAGCATCAAACATGGCAACCCTGTCTGATATCCATTTACAAATTTCAGTACCGGAAGAAGCTTGTCCGCTGGGCTTAGCACCAACAACAAGCACCACGGCGACTTTGGTCATGGGTGATGCATTAGCCGTTGCACTTTTGCAGGCTCGAGGCTTCACCGCTCAAGACTTTGCCCTGTCTCATCCTGGTGGCGCTTTAGGTCGTCAGTTGCTGTTGAAGCTCGACGACATCATGCACACAGGCGATTCACTTCCTGTTGTAGCACCCGACGCACTAGTAAGAGACGCTCTACTAGAGATATCTCAGAAAGGCTTAGGCATGACAGCAATCGTTGGTGAAGATGGCCAAATGGCCGGTATTTTTACCGATGGTGATTTACGCCGTATCTTAGACAAACGCGTTGATATCCATAACACGCAGATCGGTGATGTGATGACGCTAAACCCGACGGTAGCCGAGCCAAACATGCTCGCGGTTGAGGGCTTAAACTTGATGCAAGCGAAGAGCATCAATGGCCTGATGTTATGCCAAGAAGGTAAATTAGTCGGAGCGTTAAACATGCATGACTTACTGAAAGCAGGAGTAATGTAATGACACAGACAGTCGAAACTCTATACGGCACTGTTAATTCAGATGTATTTGCAATTGCAAAAGAGATCAAACTGCTGATTTGCGATGTCGATGGTGTCTTCTCTGATGGTCGCATCTACATGGGCAACAACGGTGAAGAGCTGAAAACCTTCCACACTCGTGACGGTTACGGTATCAAATCACTGATGAACGCAGGCATTGAAATCGCGATCATCACGGGTCGCAAATCTCAAATTGTTGAGAATCGTATGACCGCTCTAGGCATTAAGCTGATTTATCAAGGTCAAGACGATAAAGTTAAGGCATACCAAGATATTTGCGATAAGCTTTCTGTAAACCCTGAAAATACAGGTTACATCGGAGACGATCTGATTGACTGGCCTGTAATGGAAAAAGTTGGCTTGAAGGTCTGTGTGGCAGATGGGCACCCGCTACTTGCAAAGCGTGCAAACTACGTGACAACCATTAACGGTGGTCATGGCGCGGTACGTGAAGTCTGTGACCTTATTTTACAAGCAAGAAATGAACTCGACGTGCATAAAGGTTTAAGCATATGAGTTTTACTCGTATTATCTATTTAATACTCATATTTATTGCCTCTTGGTCGACCTATTACTTGTACGACAAAGAGCAAACATCAACGATACAAGTGGCTCCAAATTTGGAGCTGCCCGCGTTTAGTGGCAAAAGCCTGAACAACATTAGCTACGACGAAAGCGGTATTCGCAGCTATCAGGTTGAATCGACGTATTTAGAACACTACTCAGTAGTTGGCGATACGCACTTTCAAAACCCAGTTCTTTCGGTATTCCGTGAAGGGCACACGATTGAATGGCAAGTCACCGCTGATCGCGCGATTATGGATGAGAATCAAGTTGTCACGTTTTATGACAACGTCGTGGCAAAGAACCTGTTGCCAGAAGCCAGCTTCGATACAATGACCACAGATAAAATGGTTGTTGAGCTGCCTAGCCGAGATTTTTATTCAGAGACTCCGGTCCATATGATCGGTACATTTTTTGAAACTGAGGGACAAGCAATGAAAGGTAACTTCGGTACCAACAATGCAACCCTCTTTAATTCTGTTCAAGGTAGATATGAAACTCTTACACCTTAGTTTATTCGCTTTGACCCTTGCGGCACCTAATGTCTATGCTCTGTCTTCGGATAGTGAGCAACCTGTCTACATTGACTCAGACAGCCAGCAATTGGATATGAAAAGTAACCAAGTGACTTTCCTTGGTGATGTGAACCTTAAACAAGGCAGCATCAATATCAATGCCGATAAGGTTATTGTTACTCGTAACGCCGTAAACGGTGAGATTGAAGAAATTCAAGGCTTCGGTAAGCCAGCAACCTTCTCTCAGCTTACTGACGACGGTAAGACACTCTACGGTGAAGCTGACGACCTGCACTACCAGCTTGTTGCCGACCGACTGATCATGACTAAGAATGCGATGTTATCTCAAGATGGCAGCATCATTCGCGGTTCTAAGATCACTTACCAGATCGGTTCTCAGAAATTAGTCGCTGACAGTGGTGAAAACAAACGAGTGTCAACGGTTTTACAACCAACGGAAGTGAATAAGTAACGATGGCTGTTCTTAAAGCAAAAAACCTAGCGAAAACCTACAGTAAACGTAAGGTTGTTACCGATGTAAGCTTACAGGTAGAGTCAGGCCAGATCGTCGGTCTGCTTGGGCCTAACGGTGCAGGTAAAACCACATCTTTCTATATGATTGTTGGTTTGGTGGCGCGTGATGAAGGTACCATCAGCATTGATGACCGAGACATCAGTATCTTACCAATGCACAGCCGCTCTCGTCTTGGTATCGGTTACCTGCCTCAAGAAGCATCGATTTTCCGTAAGTTGTCCGTAGAGAACAACATCATGGCGGTTTTACAAACCCGTGATGAAATGACCAACGAACAACGCCAAGATAAGCTGGAAGACCTGCTAGAAGAGTTCCACATCCAACATATCCGCACCAGCAATGGTATGGCTCTGTCGGGTGGTGAGCGTCGTCGTGTAGAGATTGCTCGTGCACTAGCAGCAAACCCGCAGTTCATTCTATTGGATGAACCATTCGCCGGTGTTGACCCGATCTCAGTAATCGATATCAAAAAAATCATTGTTCACCTGCGTGATCGCGGCTTGGGCGTTTTGATTACCGACCACAACGTTCGTGAAACATTAGACGTGTGTGAAAAAGCTTACATCGTAAGCCAAGGACACCTGATCGCTGAGGGTACTCCTGAAGATGTTCTCAATAACGAACAAGTTAAACAAGTTTATCTAGGCGAACAATTCCGTCTATGATTATATAGAGAGTATCGAGAGTTCTAAGAATAATAACTAGGTAAGTCACACTGAATGAAACCCTCATTACAACTTAAGCTAGGCCAACAGTTAGCAATGACTCCTCAATTGCAGCAAGCGATTCGTTTGTTGCAATTGTCTACTTTAGATTTGCAGCAAGAGATTCAAGAAGCACTTGAATCTAACCCACTACTCGATGTCGAAGAAGGCAATGAAGATACGCCAACATCGGAAGAAAAACCTAGCAGTGACGAAAAAGAAACTGTTGAAGCCACAGAGCAAGACTTACCTGATAGCTCAGACTTAATCGAAAAATCAGAGATTGGCAACGAACTAGAAATCGACACAACTTGGGAAGACGTCTACAGCGCGAACACCGGTAACACGGGTATTGCGATTGATGACGACATGCCGGTTTATCAAGGCGAAACCACTCAAAGCCTGCACGATTACCTACTTTGGCAACTCGACTTAACGCCATTCACTGACACCGACCGAAGCATCGCTTTTGCATTAATCGATGCCATCGACGACTACGGCTACCTCACTGTAACTTGTGAAGACATCCTTGAAAACTTCGACAATGAAGAGATCGAGCTTGATGAAATTGAAGCGGTACGTAAACGAATTCAGCAGTTTGATCCGCTAGGTGTCGGTTCAGTCAACCTGCAAG
Organism: Vibrio sp. 10N.261.55.F4; assembly: GCF_041470465.1. NCBI lineage: Bacteria > Pseudomonadati > Pseudomonadota > Gammaproteobacteria > Vibrionales > Vibrionaceae > Vibrio > Vibrio sp. 10N.261.55.F4. Next base: position 27,925 of record NZ_JBFRMM010000003.1, read on the forward strand.
ATTGCTTGTTACTGCAACTGGCAACCTTTCCCCAAGATACGCCTTGGCTTAACGAAGCTAAGTTAGTACTTACTAGCCATATCGACCAACTCGGCAATCGCGATTACAAACTGGTTATCAAAGAGACCAAGTTGAAAGAAGCAGAACTACGTGAAGTTTTGCAACTGATTCAACAGCTGGACCCTCGTCCTGGCAGTAAGATTACTCCGGATGAAACTGAGTATGTGGTTCCAGATGTATCTGTCTTCAAAGACCTTGGCAAATGGTTAGTGACCATTAACCCTGATAGCGTGCCTAAGTTGAAAGTGAATCAGCAGTACGCTGATCTGGGCAGTAAAGGCAACAGCGCCGACAATCAATACATCCGCTCAAATTTGCAAGAAGCAAAGTGGTTAATTAAAAGCCTAGAGAGCCGAAATGAGACGCTACTCAAAGTTGCGCGATGCATTGTTGAACATCAGCGTGATTTCTTCGAACATGGCGAAGAAGCGATGAAGCCAATGGTTCTTAATGATGTTGCGTTAGCTGTTGATATGCACGAATCCACGATCTCTCGTGTGACGACTCAAAAATTCATGCATACGCCACGTGGCATCTTCGAGCTCAAATACTTTTTCTCAAGCCATGTCAGCACTGACAATGGCGGTGAATGTTCATCTACAGCAATTCGCGCACTCATCAAGAAGCTTGTCGCAGCGGAAAATACCGCGAAGCCTCTAAGTGATAGTAAGATTGCTGCTTTACTGGCTGACCAAGGAATTCAGGTAGCTAGACGTACCATAGCGAAATACCGTGAGTCTCTGGGCATTGCCCCATCGAGTCAGCGTAAACGCCTGCTATAAGCTCATTTAGTCGCTAGTTACTTAGCAACTATGATCAGGCAACCAACTGAAAAGGAAAGTCTATGCAAATCAATATTCAAGGCCATCACGTTGATCTTACCGATTCAATGCAAGACTATGTTCACACCAAATTCGACAAACTTGAGCGCTTCTTTGATCATATCAATAGCGTTCAGGTTGTTTTAAAAGTTGAGAAAATCAATCAAATCGCAGAAGCTACCCTGCATATAAATCAGGGGGAAATCCATGCGACAGCAACAGATGAAAGCATGTATGCCGCGATTGATTCATTGGTTGATAAACTCGTCCGCCAACTCAACAAGCACAAAGAAAAGCTAAGTAGTCACTAACATGCAATTAAGCGAAGTACTTTCATTGGACTGCACCAAAAGTGCAGTCCAATGCACAAGCAAAAAAAGAGCCCTTGAGCTCATCAGCCAGATAGCAGCTGAGAGCTGCGGTCAAGATTCAACAGAGCTATTTGAGTGTATGTTGAGCCGTGAGAAGATGGGCAGTACCGGTATTGGTAATGGTATCGCGATTCCCCATGCTCGTATGAATGTCAGTGATAAAGCGATAGCTGTATTACTGCAATGCCAAGATCCTATCGAATTTGATGCGATTGATAATCGTCCTGTCGACCTACTATTTGCCCTGCTTGTTCCTAGCGAACAATGCAAAGAGCATCTAAAAACCCTTTCTTGTATGGCAGAACGACTAAACGACAAGCAGACTCTTAAACAGCTGCGTAATGCTCAGAGCGATCAAGAGCTTTACGACATCATGATTCAAGTGCCAACTTGCGAGCAATAACATGCGATTAATCGTGGTTAGTGGCCAATCAGGGGCCGGTAAAAGTGTTGCGTTACGAGTCCTAGAAGACTTGGGGTATTACTGTGTCGATAATCTACCAGTAAACCTGCTCAACAACTTTGTCGAATCGGTACGCGAAAGCAACCAAAACGTTGCGGTAAGTATTGATATACGTAACCTACCGAAAGAGCCTCAGTTAGTCACCGACACGCTCGAGCAACTCGAGTCAGCTACAAACATCGATGTTGATGTATTGTTCCTCGATGCCAGCAAGCAGACACTCCTTAAGCGCTACAGCGAAACCCGCAGAATCCACCCTTTATCAATTGGCCAAGAAAAGCTCTCTCTTGAGCAAGCGATTGATTTAGAGAAGACACTTCTGACACCTCTCGCAGAGCACGCCAGCATTGTGATCGACAGCAGTGACTGCAACCTCTACGAATTGAGTGAAAAGGTTCGATTTAAAGTTGAAGGCAAAGAGAAGCAAGAGCTGATCATCGTCTTTCAATCTTTCGGTTTTAAGTATGGCTTGCCAAGTGATGCCGACTACGTGTTTGATGTTCGCTTTTTGCCGAACCCTCACTGGGAACCTGCACTACGACCACTAACCGGGCTAGATGCACCAATTCACTCCTTTCTAGAAGAACACTCAGAAGTTCTGGAACTCAAGCAACAGATCCAAGGCTTTGTTGAACAGTGGTTACCAATGTTAGAGAAGAACAATCGCAGTTACCTAACGGTCGCGATTGGCTGTACTGGCGGCAAACACCGCTCGGTTTATCTAACCCAGAAAATTGGTGAGTACTTTGAGCAACTTGGCCATCAAGTTCAAATCAGACACGCCTCCCTAGAGAAGCACCAACAGGGCTAACCATGGAATTAACTCGAACTGTACTGATCCAAAATCGCTTGGGTCTTCACGCTAGAGCAGCCGTAAAGTTGGTTGAGCTTGCACAAAGCTTTGATGCAACCATCACTATCCATAGCGAAGAAGATAAAACAGCAACAGCAGACAGCGTAATGGGGTTACTTATGCTGGAATCAGCGCAAGGGCAACATATTACGATTCAAGCTGCAGGTACCGATTCACAGCAAGCACTGGATGCCGTCTGTCATCTCATTGAAGACAAGTTTGATGAGGGTGAGTAGCGAAAACGCTTCACTCACAACGCCTAAGACTCAAACAACGAACCAACCAATATTAAATCTTAGTTCTATCTAAGTTTATGATTTAAATAAGCCCCAGAATTAAGTTACTATTCCAACCATTGTTAGAATAATGAGATAGGAGGAAAATATGGCAGAGCAATTAGAATTCGACCAAGCTCACCAAACCCTCCAAGAAGTCAGCGAAGCCCTAGAAAACGGCCGATTTGTTCACGTACGCCGACAACTTCAGGACATGGAGCCTGAAGATATTGCACACCTTTTAGAAGCCTCCCCTCGCAAAAGTCGTGACGTACTCTGGCAACTCACCGATCCTGAAGACTACGGTGAAATTCTTGATGAACTAAACGAAGACGTCAAAGATGCTCTTGTGTCGAAAATGGCACCTGAGACCTTGGCAGAAGCAACCGAAGGTATGGAAACCGATGACGTCGCGTACGTACTTCGAAGCCTACCCGACGATGTTTCTCGCGAAGTCCTTTCTCAAATGGACTCCGTCGATCGTGCATTAGTTGAAACTGCCCTGTCGTACCCTGAAGATTCAGCGGGTGCGATCATGAACACCGACGTAATCACGATTCGTGGTGATGTCGATGTTGACGTTGTATTGCGCTACATGCGTATGCGTGGCGAACTGCCGGATGCAACTGATGCTCTGTATGTTATTGATGAAGAAGAACGTCTTATCGGTAACCTATCACTTACCACGCTAGTAACGACTCAACCTGATGTCCCTGTTTCAGAAGTGATGGATGATGCCGACGAAGCGATCGCGGTAGAAACCAGTGCGTCAGATATCGCGAGCCTGTTTGAACGTCGTAACTGGGTTTCTGCGCCTGTCATCGATAGTAACCAGCACCTTGTTGGTCGTATCACCATCGATGACGTGGTTGATGTTATCCGTGAAGATGCCGAACACTCAATGATGAGTATGGCGGGTATGGACGATGACGAAGATACCTTCGCACCGGTCGTAAAATCTGCTCGTCGTCGTAGTGTGTGGCTTGGTGCTAACGTACTCGCAGCACTGGCGGCAGCATCTGTATCAAACATGTTTGAAGCAACGCTCGATCAAATGGCAGCGATTGCGGTTCTGATGACTATCGTGCCTTCGATGGGGGGTGTTGCGGGTAACCAAACCGTTGCTCTGGTGATTCGTGGTTTGGCACTCGGTCATATCGGTGACAGTAACAAACGCGAACTGCTACTCAAAGAGGCAGCCATCGGCTTCCTAAACGGCGTTCTATGGGCCGTTATCATTGGTGGTATCGTGGTGGCTTGGAAAGGTAACTGGATACTGGGAGGCATCATCTCAGCGGCGATGATGACCAACTTGATTGTCGCAGGTATTGCTGGTGTAACTATCCCAGTGATGTTGAAGAAGATGAATATCGATCCAGCCCTTGCTGGCGGTATGGCACTGACCACAGTAACCGATGTTATTGGCCTATCGGTGTTCCTAGGCTTAGCGACCATACTGATCTAGTTAGCATAAGCAGTTAGCCAATTTTTGGCGAAATACAGAAAACAAAAAGGGAGCCACGGCTCCCTTTTTTAATTCATCAGATTCACTTTAATTGAATTACTCACCCGCGACTTTCATCGACTCAAGCAGGATAGAACCCGTTTGAATTTGCGAACGTGTTTCTACGTCGTTACCCACAGCAACAATCTGAGTAAACATGTCTTTTAGGTTACCTGCGATTGTTACTTCTGATACTGGGTATTGGATCTCTCCGTTTTCAACCCAGAAACCTGCAGCGCCACGTGAATAATCACCCGTTACGGTGTTTACGCCTTGGCCCATCACTTCAGTGACTAGGAAGCCAGTACCCAACTCTTTTAGCATCTGCTCAAAGTTTTGACCGGTCGATTTAACGAACCAGTTATGAATACCACCAGCATGACCGGTTGGCGTCATATCCATCTTACGTGCGGCATAGCTCGTTAGTAGGTAAGTTGCTAGCACACCGTCAGTGATGATTTCACGATCTTGAGTGAACACACCTTCGCTATCGAATGGGCTTGAAGCCAAACCACGCAAGATATGTGGTCGCTCAGAAATGTTAAACCAGTCAGGTAGGATTTTCTGACCGAGATGATCCAATAGGAATGACGACTTGCGGTAAAGGTTACCGCCACTGATCGCCATAACAAGGTGACCAATCAAGCCAGTTGCCACATCATTAGCGAACATAATTGGGTACTGGCCTGTTGGTAGCTTTTTCGCATCCAAACGGCTAATGGTCTTTTCTGCAGCTTCTTGACCTACACGCTCAGGCGTCCACAGCTCGTCACGGTGACGTGCAACGGTGTAGCTGTAGTCACGTTCCATTTCACCGTTAGCGCCTTGCCCAATCACGCAGCAGCTCGTGCTATGGCGACTTGAAGCGTAGCTTGCTAGTAAGCCATGGCTGTTACCATAAACCTTAACGCCATAGTGGCTATCGTAGCTTGCGCCATCACTCTGTTTGATCTTGTCGCTATAAGCTAACGCTTGCTTCTCAGCAGCAATCGCAATCTCAGCGGCATAGTCAGGGTTTGGTTCATCAGGGTGAAAAAGATCCAAGTCTGGAATTTCTTTTACCATGTATTCTTTTGCTGCAGGACCTGCAAATGGGTCTTCAGACGTGTACTGAGCGATATCAAGCGCAGCCGCGACTGTTTGAGCAATAGCCTTTTCACTCAGATCAGATGTAGATGCGCTGCCTTTTTTCTGGCCGCGATAAACAGTAATACCTAGCGCACCATCACTATTAAATTCAACGTTTTCCACTTCACACATACGTGTTGAAACACTTAAACCCGTTGACTTAGTAATAGCGACCTCAGCTGCGTCTGCACTCACTGATGCCATATCCAACGCTTTAGCTACTGCGGCTTCTAGCTCAACTCTTTGCTGGGCGACTTGCTGTTTTACATCCATATCTATTCTAATTTTTTAGGTCAATATTACGTAGGATAACAAGAATTTCGCTTTCTCCCCAAGATTCTTGCTAAAATAGGCAATATATTCGTTTGAGATAGTGACATAGGCAGAAAAGATGGCTCGCAAAAACCAAAAAGCCCCATGGGAACCAGAAGAAGAAATCATCTGGGTAAGTAAGACAGAAATGAAAACCGACATGGATGCCCTGCAAAAGCTGGGAGAAGAGCTTGTTGGTCTAAAGCCTTCTGTATTAGACAAATTTCCGCTGTCTGAAGATTTGGCACAAGCGATTAAAGATGCACAACGCTTTAAAAATGAAGCGAAGCGTCGTCAACTTCAATACATTGGTAAAGTAATGCGCAATGTCGATCCTGAGCCAATTCAAGCGGCTTTGGATAAAGTACGTAACAAACACTCACAAGCAACAGCTGAGCTACACAAGCTTGAGCAACTGCGTGATCGTGTTGTTGCTGAAGGTGATGCGGCTATTTCAGAAGTAATGGAAATGTACCCTGAAGCAGACCGTCAGCGTCTTCGTCAGCTAGCTCGCCAAGCTAACAAAGAGAAATCAGCGAACAAGCCTGCAAAGTCTTCTCGTGAGATCTTCCAAATCTTAAAAGAGCTAAAGCTAGAAGACTAATCGTTATCTCGCTTTACTCATAGAGTGAATAAAAGACCTAGCGCATGCTAGGTCTTTTTGTTTTCTACGTACTCAATATCAGAGAGATTAAACAAAAGTGATGAGTCGTCACTCACCCGCTTTAACAAATGAGCTTAATTCTACCTGTGGATGATCCGCCGTCAGTGCCTCTATCGAGTCTTCAACCAACACCTGACCTAGCGCCACAAACACAAACTTATTCGCGATACTGCGTGCGTCACCTAAATGGTGAGTCACCATCAAGACCGTAATATTTCGCTCTGCCGCTAATCGCTTCACTAAGCTAAGCATCTCTTCGCGAAGCAAAGGGTCAAGCGCAGAGAAAGGTTCATCAAGCAGCCAAATGTCATGTGGCTGAACAAAACAACGCGCTAACGCGACACGCTGGCGTTGACCACCGGATAAGTGCTCAGGCAATCTATCCAAATACTCTGCAACACCTACTTGTGCGGCTGCTTGCTCAACTTTGAGCTTTTGGGTTGCCGTAAGCTTTAATCCCGGGTGCAGACCTAAACCAATATTTTCACGTACCGTGAGATGGGCAAACAGGTTGTGCTCTTGAAACAACATCGCCAACGGACGCTGATGTGCTTCTTTACCAATAAGCGACTGCCCAGCCACTGATATCTCACCCGATGTAGGCTCGATGAAACCAGCAACTAGCGCCAACAGTGTAGATTTACCCGCACCACTCGGCCCCATAAGCGCAACAATATCGCCCTGCTCAGCTTGAAAATCAAAGCTAAACAACTCTCTGTGATAATGGTAATCCACATCTTTCATCACTAACATCATCGGTTCCTTAATTCTTTAGCATCGAGCTTAGATCTTCGAGTAAATAAGAATTCTATTAAGCTAAAACTGCCGACACTCAGTAACAGTAAGCTCACAGAAACTACCGCCGCCGCTTCCATTTGATAGCTGCCTAACAATTGGAATAGGTACAAAGGCAGAGTTCTAAAATCTTGGCTACCAAACAAAGCAATCGCGCTTAAGTCACCCATCGCCAACATAAAGCTAATCGAGAAGGCTTGCGCCATCGGCTTACGCAATGCTCGCCACTCCACTAACCTAAAACGCGTGAAACCTGTCATACCCAAGCTTGCACACACATACTGGTACTGCTGAGACAAATGCAGCATAGGTTGAGCTAGGGTTTTAATTACGTAAGGCAGCGCCATTAAGCTGTTGACGGCAATCACGATAAAGAAAGCTAAACTGAATACATCGGTGAATGAACGCAGTAATAAGAAGATACCCGTACTGATCACCAGCCCCGGAGTCACCAAGATAATAGTGCCAATCAGCTCGATTTTATCGGCTCGAAAATTCTTGTTCTGTAAACGCCATGCTCGGCTAGTCAGTAGTATGGCGATACCAATACTAACCGCGATAACACTTGCTAATGACGCGACTTTAACCGAGGTCATTAACGCCGCCCAAAACGGCTCGCTGCTGAGTACGGTTAATGCCTGCGAGTTAATTCCACTGACGATAACCATAGCTAATGGCGGCAATACCAGCATTGAGACTATGATGATCCAAAAGCTATCCCAAGCTTTTGACCACCAGCTGTCCTTAACCAAATATTTCTCTTCCGACAGCTGACTGGCCGTCACTGAAATAGGCTTCGATAGGCGTTGAATGCTCACCGCTAGCACACCACACAGCAGCATTTGCCATATCGCGAGCAAGGCACCAGCTTGAAGGTCAAAGTCGAATTTAATCGCCTGATAAATAGCGAGCTCGATAGTGGTTGATTTAGGTCCACCGCCTAGCGCCATCACGGTAGCAAAGCTGGTAAAACACAACATGAAGATTAAGCCACACACATGTGGTAATTGCTGTCTTAAGCGAGGCCATTCAACCCATCTGAATTTGTTCCAATGACTCATACCCAAGTGAGCACAAAGCTTGTGTTGCTCGGCAGGCACGGTATCTAACGCTTGCAGAAGTAAGCGACTGGCATAAGGCAAGTTGAAGAAAACGTGCGCCAGCAAAATACCATTCAATCCGTATATGGAAAATGGCAATTCAATATCGAAGTTCGCCAAAAACTTAGCTAACCAACCACTATTGCCATAGATCGCAAGTAAGCCAAATACACCCACTAACACTGGCAGGACTAAGGTCGACGCGAACAGCCTTAACAACAAAGCGCGTCCAAAAAATTGTCTACGACACAGCGCATGAGCAATAGGTATAGCAAAGCCAACACTCAGCACCGTTGAGAGTGTCGCCTGATAAAAACTGAATTTCGTTACATGCCAATAGTAGGGATCGGACCATACTTGGCTGATATCAAGAGAAGGGGCATTGCTAAGCAATGCCCCAACTGCTGAAACCACGAAGGCGGTAATGAGTATCGCAACCCAAATCCCAACCTTAGGTGTTTTCTTTATCATAGATTGATTTTTTACCGTAAATGGTTCGCTCAGTTAACATCGAACAAACCTTTAAATACAGAAAGTTAGAAAGCTAATTTTTTAAAAGCAAATTAAAAAGTAAGTGCACTCTGCCATTCACGAATCCATGGCTTACGCTTAGCTGCAATTTCTTCGGGCGTAAAGCTTAGCGCTTTCTGAGGAACCGTAAGTTGCTCGAACCCTTTTGGAAGCTCAATATCGGTCACTGGGTACATCCAGTTGCCTGTTGGCATCGCCGATTGGAATTCATCACTTAGGATAAACGCCATAAACTCATCAGCAAGCTTTTCGTTCTTGCTGCCTTTAACCTTAGCGGCCACTTCCACTTGAGTGTAATGCCCTTCTTCGAAGCTTGCTGCTGCATACTTAGAATCGCTTTCAGCAATAATGTGGTAAGCCGGAGACGTTGTATAAGACAAGACTAAATCCGACTCGCCTTCTAGGAACATAGAGTAAGCTTCAGACCAGCCTTTGGTTACAGTCACTGTTTTCTGAGCAAGCTTCTTCCATGCTGCTGTCGCTTCATCACCGTATACTGATTTCATCCAAAGCATCATGCCTTGGCCTGGTGTTGATGTACGTGGATCTTGGTAGATGACCTTAAGATCATCACGCTGCTCAACCAGTTCTTTCAAGCTCTTCGGCGGGTTTTCCAGTTTCTCTTTATTGTAAACAAAAGCAAAGTAGCCAAAGTCATAGGGTACAAAAGTGCTGTCGTTCCAACCATTAGGAAGCGTTACCGATGACGTATCAACATTATGCTCAGCCAATAAGCCCGTCGCTTTCGCTTCAGCCATCAGGTTGTTGTCGAGACCTAGCAAGATATCGGCTTTGCTGTTGCCGCCCTCAAGACGTAAACGGTTCAGAATAGACACGCCATCTTCTAGAGCGACAAAATTCACATCACAACCACACTTCTCTTCGAATGCTTTTTCAACGGCAGGACGAGGGCCCCAATCCGCAGCAAAAGAGTCATAGGTGTATACAGTCAAAGTGTTGTCTGCAGCAAAGGCAGAAAAAGAAATAGCTGTAGTAACAGCAAGGGTAGTTAATGTGAATTTCACTGGACGCTCTCCATGGTCTGAGCGGCACAGGTTTGAGGGAGGAGAACGGTAGAGGTTGTTCCTAACTCAATTCCTACGCCAGCATTATCTGGTTCAGGTTTACGGGTCCCAAGCACCTGCTTGATCTCAGCTCGCATTCATTATTTGAATGGTTCGCTCCCCGATGAGTGTTCAGAATTGTAATTTGATTTTTAACAATAAGCTATCAAGTTTGGATCAATTACGTTGATCGTAACCCCAACGTGGCACTAAACCTTGTTCGATACCAAGGTGATCTAGAATACGCGCCACCATAAAGTCGACCAGATCTTCAATTGACTTGGGTTGATGATAAAAACCCGGAGCTGCAGGCATGATCGTTACGCCCATGGTCGAAAGTTTGTGCATGTTCTCGAGATGAAGCGTCGAAAATGGCGTCTCGCGAACCACCAACAACAATTGGCCTCGCTCTTTCATGACTACGTCTGCTGCTCGCTCAATCAGGTTATCTGATAGACCATGAGCAATCGAAGCCAAGCTTCCCGCTGAACATGGACAAACGACCATCTGTTTAGGTGCTGCTGAACCAGAGGCAACCGGCGAGAACCAATCATCTTTGCCACACACCACCAGCTTTTCAGGGTCGCAGCCAAGATGTTTAACCAAAGCTTGTTTCGCCGCATCTGGCCCAGCAGGTAACTTAAGTTCATGCTCGGTCGCCAATACCACTCGCGCTGCCGATGAAATCAGCAAGTAGACCTGATAATCGGCTGCCAAAAGGCATTCAAGTAAACGCAGGCCATAAGGCGCACCGGATGCGCCAGTGAAAGCAAGGGTTATCGCTTTATCGTGTTTTGTCATGTTCTCAATTACTTCAAATTATAAGGTCGTGGATGCCGTTAGCCTTTGAGTGCCAATCCATCCAACAGTTTTTGATGAATGCCACCAAAGCCACCATTACTCATTACCAAAATTTGGTCGCCAGCTTGTGCCTCTGAGACAATTTTAGCAACGAATGCATCCATGTCATCACTCACGTGTGCCGGTTGGTGACAAGCGTCTGCAACATCTTGAACTGACCAATCAATGTTATCCGGTTGGAATAAGTAGGTAGAATCCGCCTGCTTCAACGAATCAGCCAGTATTTCTTTGTGCACACCACGTTTCATGGTGGCAGAACGAGGCTCTAAAACGGCAATGATTTTCTTAGTGTCGACCTTATTACGTAATCCCCCGAGCGTAAGTTCAATCGCCGTTGGATGATGAGCAAAATCGTCATAAACAGACACACCTGCCACCTCGCCTTTAAACTCCAAACGGCGCTTAGTATTAATAAAGGTAGCTAGTGATTCACAAGCAAGGTCAGGTGTCACGCCCACATGACGTGCAGCTGCAATCGCCATCAAAGCATTATTTACGTTGTGGTCGCCCACTAAATCCCAATTTACGGTTCCAACACATTCATTTTGGAAGTAAACCTCAAATTGAGAGCCATCTTTGACCAGTTTCTTGGCATCCCAGTCGCCTTGCTCGCCACTCGATTCAGTTTCACTCCAGCAACCGCGAGCTAGAACATCTTCAATAGCGCTGTCTTGCTTAGGTGAGAAAATGCGACCATTGCTTGGCACAGTACGCACCAAATGATGAAATTGTCGCTTAATCGCTTCAAGATCGTCAAAGATGTCCGCATGATCGAACTCTAGGTTATTCATCACTAAGGTTCTTGGGTGGTAATGAACGAACTTAGATCGTTTATCGAAAAAAGCACTGTCGTATTCGTCGGCTTCTACCACGAAGAACATGCTTTCACCAAGGCGAGCAGAGATACCAAAGTTACCCAACACTCCGCCAACTAAGAAGCCCGGTGCATAGCCACAGTCTTCCAAGATCCAAGCCAACATACTGGAAGTTGTGGTTTTACCGTGAGTACCGGACACCGCAAGAACCCAGCGGTCATGCAATAAGAACTCTTGCAGCCATTGTGGACCAGAGGTGTATCTAAGGTTGTTATCCAAGACATACTCAACACATGGGTTACCACGGCTCATCGCATTACCGATAACCACCAGGTCAGGCCTAGGCTCTAGTTGGCTTGGGTCGAACCCTTCAATAATTTCAATCCCTTGCGACTCCAACAAGGTGCTCATTGGTGGGTAAACATTCGCGTCACTACCCGTAACCTTGTGACCTAATTGACGAGCCAATACCGCAGCACCACCCATGAAGGTGCCACAAATTCCTAAGATATGAATATGCATAAATTGCTTCCAAACGCTTGGCTAAATAAACAATGCCTAATTAAAACGGCTTGCACTCATTATCATTAAATGGCGATTAAAAGCGAGCGGCAATGCAAAACAAATTGAGTCGACATAGTAAGTGAGATCTGTGTCGCTTAGTTCATTACCATTAAAAAGATCTAACCTTTAGAATTTAGGTAAGCGTCTAGATGAATAAAGCCCACTCAAGAGGCCGAATCTACAGTGCTCAAATCCCCCCTAATATTGAGAGAAGTTTAAGGAAATAACATGTCTGAGATGCGCACCCTTGGTGAGTTCATTGTTGAGAAACAGAGTGACTTCCCCCATGCAAGCGGTGATCTATCATCCCTTTTGTCGTCTATTCGACTTGCTGCAAAAATTGTTAACCGTGAGATCAACAAGGCTGGCCTAGTCGACATCACTGGCGCTGTTGGTACAGACAACGTTCAAGGTGAAGAGCAGCAGAAGCTAGACCTTTATGCGAACGACAAATTTAAAGCGGCTCTAGAAGCTCGTGACCAAGTTTGTGGTGTTGCAAGTGAAGAAGAAGACGAAGCGGTTGCCTTCAATAAAGAGCTCAACAAAAACGCAAAATACGTCGTGTTGATGGACCCACTTGATGGTTCATCAAATATCGATGTAAATGTATCGGTTGGTACGATTTTCTCTATCTACCGCCGTGTCTCTCCAATCGGAACACCACCGACTCAAGAAGACTTCCTGCAACCAGGTCACAAACAGGTAGCTGCCGGCTACGTAATTTACGGTTCTTCAACCATGCTGGTTTACACAACTGGTGCTGGCGTAAATGGTTTCACCTACGATCCATCTCTGGGTACTTTCTGTCTATCTCATGAAAACATGATGATTCCAGACGAAGGCAAGATCTACTCGATCAACGAAGGTAACTACATCCGCTTCCCAACCGGTGTTAAGAAGTACATCAAATACTGTCAGGAAAGCGAGCCAAGCGATAACCGCCCTTACACGTCACGTTACATTGGTTCTCTTGTGTCTGATTTCCACCGTAACTTGCTAAAAGGCGGCATCTACTTATACCCAAGTACAGAGAGCCACCCTCAAGGTAAATTGCGTTTGCTTTATGAATGCAACCCTATTGCTTTCCTTATGGAGCAAGCTGGCGGTATTGCATCAGACGGTGCACAGCGTATCATGGATATCAAACCAACTGAGCTACACCAACGTGTGCCTTTCTTCGTTGGTTCAACAAAAATGGTACGTAAAGTAGAAGAGTTTCTTGAGCTGAACCCTGAGTAACCCTCTCATTTCATTCTCAAACTAACGCTATTAAAAAGCCAGCACCTCAGTGCTGGCTTTTTGTTGTCTCGTAAGGTGATTAACTAGTTAGGAATCATTGTTCCGCTGACACCAGTTACCCGAAAGTATTTCTTTATTAGCTGTTAGATCAAGCTGATACAAATATACCCATGCTAATCCAAATATAGTCTCTATTTGCTCGCGACGATACTCAACAGGAACATCTTCTAGCCGATCGAGCGACTCTAAAATTTCGTCGTTAATGATATAGACCTCACCAGCGACACTTTTCTTTCCCAAAATCATCGCCGGATAGGCACCTAAATCAAAAAGTGCGTATTCCTTAGGTGTATCAAACTGCCCTAATAAATCGCAGCCCTGCAAATAATGGTGATTGGACTGACCTTGCCTCAAGGTTCCATAGACAAAAACAAGATGCTGCATATGCCCTCCCATACGGCTCTACTCGAACTCAAATTGATAGAGAAGATCCACAGCACTGTCTAGGCCAGAAACAGCTTCAACATAGAGATCCTGCATCAATCTATAACGAACGGTAAACTCACCTAACGAGTTAAAGATACCCACACCATACTTCACCTGTAAGCCAGGCAGGATGTAACCACTTACCGTCACTTGAGAGTCATCGCCAGAGCCTGCAGTATCCAGTTGCAAGTCCTTTACACCAAAGGCTTCACCGATTTCACCAACAACCTTACCACTCTTCGCTAAACTCAAACCGATTAAAGTCGTTGTCATCGAACCGCTCGACTCACCGTCGATATCTTGGCCACGCAAAATATAAGACAGTGCGTTCGCTTGTGGCATCGCTGGGTCAGAATAAATCTCGATGGTAGGCTCTGTCGCAGGGCCAGTCACTCGAATACCAGCGGTCACGTCATCCTGAGTATTATCAGGATTACGAATCGCGTTGATGGCTACGTATGGCTGATCCGGTGGTCCATTCATTAGGATCTTACCCTCTTCGATCAAGAGGTCTTGCCCGAATGATTGATAAGTACCATCGACGATGTTCACTTCACCTGTAATAAATGGACCTTGGTCTTTTTGAGCCACGTTGAGCTTACCGACCAAATCACCTTCAAGACCGAAGGCAGACAGTTTAAAGTCATCACCAATGGAGATATTAATATTCGTCATCACATTGAATGGAATCGTATCTTCGTTTTCTGGCTCTAGATCTTTATTCAAAATAACCTGATCAGAAGAGACGCCAACCGCTGACGGTGGTAAATCTTCAACAACAATTCGTCCCCATGGTAATGCAATATCACCGGTGATTTTCGCCAGATCTGGTGTGACATCAATAGTCATATCAGGTACGACCTTCACCTTAACCATCGGTGGGATATCAACCATCAACTCATCAGCGAAAACTCTAACGTTCGAATGCCATGCTTTAAGATCTTGCCAATCTCCGGTTCCTTCAATATCAAGGTGACCATCAGGTGTTTCGACATTCGCATCCAGTTTTGCACTATAACCATCAAAGTCGAGGTCGATGCGGCCATCTTTCACATCAACAGGCGTAACATCACCTTTGACTTGAATACCATCAACAGAGAATTGACCAAAGACTTGAGGGTGCATCAGAGAGCCTTTAACTTGAAGATCACTCTCAAGGTCGGCTTTCAATAAGCTGTATTCACCTAGAATTGGTTGTAAGAAATCAAGATGGAACGTGGTCAGCTTAATTGCCGCATCGACCATTTTGTCTTCGGCAAGAATATCCGGTAACGACACCGTGCCAGACAGGTCACCATTGTCGGAAACATCCAACTTAAAATCGGCATCCAGTTTGTTGTCTTTCAGTTGGGCATTCAATGCAACGCTTTCCCAACCCAGTGTGATTGGCTCACCCACTTGTTGAACAACCTGACCTTTCGGCATATCAACGCTTACCGTGACTTCAGGCTCATCTTGTTCAGACCACTTTGCATGAGCAGTCGCATTGACTAAGCCCTGTAATTGCGTCTCTTTAGGCACAAAGGCTTTAATCTGCTCGAAATCGAATTGATTGATGGCTACCTTGGCCTCACCCGATTTTCCGACACGAACGTCTTCATCCAAACACACGCTCGAACCCGATTGTTTCCAACAGTGCGCTTGAACATCGGCAAACTGTTTATCAACATCCGCATTTATCGCGACAGGTTGATCTAACACCCAAGGACCTTGCTGAGTGGTGATTTTGACTCTGTCTAACGATCCATACCAAATAAGAGAAGGCTTTTGAATCAACTCTCCGGAAATAGCTAAGCTTGTAGACACGATGTCGGATATCACATCAAGTGTCACTGTGTGTTTCTTCTCACCACCACTCACCGTGAGATCAATGCTTTTTACGCTCTGATCTTGATAGGTTAGGTTGTTAGCTTTTAATTCAAGATCAGCTTGAGCTTCAGGCAATGGCAGAGGAACCACAGAACCATTAAGCGACAAGGATTCTAGTGTTGCTTCGTTATTCCAATCTACCTTATCCACATTTAGAGCGAGATCGACTTCAGGCTTTTTCGTTGGACCACTGAGCTGGATGTTACCAATCACTTTACCTTTCAAATCAGGGACGCTTTTTACAAGCTCAGGGAAGTGAATCTCAACACCCATGTCCCATTTCTTATCAAGCTCACCCTGAGCCTTAATCGAGTTAACACCGTGAGCTAAGCTCAAACCACTGGTTTTCAGTTTTGGTTCACCGCTCGCGCTGCGATCCGACGCTGACAACTGACCTTCGATATCCAGAGGGTATTCTCGCAAGATCCCTTCAATATCCAATTTAGGCAGTTCAATCGCCCAACCGCCCGCTTCCGTCAACTCACCTGAGGTGACGATGTTTCCACTAATGTTGCCCTCAGCTTCTGGCCACTGCAGACCCGGTTGAATATCTTTGAGTGTCACGTCAGCTTGCCAGTTAACGAGACTCTTCCAGTTCGCTTTAACGACACCGTTAAGCTCACCGCCTAGCGTGTTGAGCTTTAGACGCTCGAGAACAATTTGTTCCGTCGTGCCTTTACCCTGTAGATCGATGGCTAATTCAGGGATTTCCTTACCATCGGCTTCACCTTTAAGAAGAACATTAAAACCATCTAGTGAGCCATCAGCTTTAAATTGCTCAATTGTCGCTTGGTAATCGCTTTTTCCGGTAAGGGGCCACTGTGCTTGTCCGCCCTCTAAAAGAAGGTCAAATGGCAGAGTCGGTTCTAAGGGTTGAATATCCCCAGACAACTTTGCCTCAATCAGCTCAGAAAATTGGGAGTCTAGGTTTAGCTTAGCCACGCTGCCTTGTGCTTTCAGAGACAACTTCTGCCCAACAAGGTCGGTTTCTTTCACCAACGCATCCAAAGAAAGTTCTAGCGGGTAACCGCCCTTGAGCTCAACCTTCGTGGTTAGATTGGCGCTTGCTTGTGGCATATCGAGTTCGAGAGTTGAAACATCAACCGTGTGTTTGCCCGCGCGAGCTTCTAGCCCAAGGTGGTTAACAACGATTGGTGTTTCTTGTTCTAAGGTGAAACGGTTGAGGTCAAAACGCTCCAACACAACCTGCAGAGGAATCCAGACTTCCGGCAATTCGATAGCCGTTTTAACGGCAGCTTTTGGCTCAACCTTTTCTGCTTGCGGTTCTTCTGTCGACTCCGCGAGTTTAACCTTAAGATCATTGAATAAGGTTGGCGATACAGTTAGCTTTTCGCCCTGCATACTCAAAGCCGTAGAGAACAAGCTCCATTCAATTTCATGCCCTAAGATATTCAACTTGATATCAGACAAAGCGATACGGTTGATTACGATTGGCAACGGTGTTTTTACCGATGTTACGGGCGGAGTAGGTTCTGTTTCTTCTGTAGAGGCCGGAGGCAGTTCAGTAAATGCGAAGTCCAATCCTTGAATCGCTAAACGATCGACACACAACTTAGGGTCGAGCAGACAGCGAGGATTAATCGCCAAGTTCAGCTTTTGAACTTTGGTGTCTATATGCAGGCTGTCATCTTTAAACTGAACATTATTAAGCGTAAAGCTCGGGAACAGAGCCCCTTTAGTGCTTTCCACTTTAAGCTGTGGCAACGCTTTTTCAGCGCCCCACAACACAGTGTTCAACCCTGGATTGGTGAACAAAACAAAACCTAGCAAGGCTATCAACAACAGCAAAATAGACGTCAATGAGATCGACGTCCACTTGATGTACTTGCCCATCACTTTGATCATAATTCTGGCCCTAAACTAAAGTGTAACTGGAACTCATCACCTTTTTCTGCATCTAGACCCCAAGCAAAATCTAAACTCACTGGACCAACAGGTGACGCCCAACGAACACCGACGCCGGTGCCGTGTTTCCATTCGGGTTTGTCATTAAATGCATCACCAATGTCGTAGAATGCTGCGCCCCACCAGTTTCCAACCAAGCGGTATTGGTATTCAAACGAGCTGGTTGCAATGAATTTGGCACCCGTTAGTGCGCCACTTTCATCTCGAGGAGAGATCGACTCATAACCATAACCACGAATGCTATTGTCACCACCAGCAAAGAATCTTAGGGAGGGAGATAGCTTATCAAACTCGTCGGCAAAGTTGCCGCCAAATTGAAGTCGAGTTAAGCCTCGGTGATTGTCGCCAATGCTTCGAATCCAAGCGGTTTGACCTTGAAAACGAACAACCTTAGTTTCAGATAACAAGGTATCATCACCCGCTTCAACCATAATGGTTTGTTTATCGCCCCACATCGGCATCGAACCGCCTCGCGTTCGAGTGCGTGAGAAAGAGATACCCGGCAGCACAAATTGCGCTAAATCATCCTGCAAACCTTGCTCATAGTTTTCGACCAAGTATCGAATGAAGACCGTGCGTTGCCAACCGTTATCCAGTCGCCAATATCTTTCTAGCGCTAAGTTTGACTCCAAACTCTTGGTATCACGATTATCCAAGTTTTTCATACCGTACTTAACTTGATAGTAGTCGTTCAGCACGTCATCCAGAGGGATTTTATAGGTAGCGGTAATCGTCTGTTCAGGTTTAGAAATCGACAGGCTGCTATTGAAGCTATGGCCTTGTTCATTAACCCAAGGTTTTTTCCACTTCAGAGTGCCTTTTACGCCAAGGTCGGTTGAGACACCGATACCCGTTTCGATTTGGTTACGAGCTTGCGGAGCAAGGCTAACCTTCATCGGGATCTCTCGGCCTTCGCCTAACTGGCTTAAATCTGGTTCAACAAATACCGAGGAGAACCAATCCGTATTGGACAGGTTTTGGTTGTACTCACCGACTTTGGTGATTGAGTAAGGTTCGCCATCCTCAAATGGTTTAAGTGACTGCACCTTATCTTCTTCTATCTGGCTACCAGTAACCTGAGTAGTACCAAAGTGATAGCGGATACCACTGTTATAATGAAGACGAACATAAGCGCGGTTCAATTCAGGAGCGACTTCTAGCTTACTAAGATCATAAGCACCATCGAAGTAGCCTTTCGCTAAGCCAAGGTTGCGGATCGACGATTTCAAAGAGTCATAATTACCATGATTCAGAGTCGAACCTTTAGACAAGCTACTCTTCGCTATCAAGGCTAAAAAGTCTGGGTCATCCTTGGCTTCACCAGTTAGAACGATATCTGAAGTATAAATAACAACAGGCTCTCCCGGCTCAACCGTAACGGTCATTTCGGTATCATCTTCGGAGTGAGTAAATGTGATTTTAGGGTGGTAGTAGCCTAACGCATTCAGGGCTTCTTTAATCATAGATTCCAAGCGGGATTGGAATCTTAGTGAAACCGAATACTCTTCTTCAGGGATCGCACTCAGATAAGCATCAACATTATCCTCAAGCGCTCCATCTAGCCCTTTGATTTCAAGGGAAACGTCAGCAAAAGCGAGCGTCGATGACAATAGAGTGCCAATCAGAACTGGTAAAGTTTTTCTTATCATGTTTAATTGGTGAAGAAGTTATCAATACGTTAATAAGTGAAAAGAAATAATACCGCTAAATAGGCATTGAGTCTGTAATAAATCCTGGAATAACACGGTCTAATTTAAAGACTTATTCAATATTGACCAACAGTTAATATGAACCCACGTTAAATAAAAGCCAGCGCGGTAAACGTATGCGAAAAGGAATATAACATGCTAAACAAACAACAACTGGTTTCTGCAGCAACCGCACTACCGGGAAATGCTGACCCAATTCGAATCACTGAGCGCCATTTCGTCAATCAAACCGACCTGCTCGATGCACCCACGGGCTCTCAACAAGAAGTCCTGTTTGGTATGGGGTGCTTCTGGGGAGCTGAGCGTTTGTTTTGGCAATTGGATGGCGTTATTTCAACATCCGTTGGTTACGCTGGCGGATACACAGTTAATCCCACTTATGAACAAGTATGTACTGGGCAAACCGGCCATACCGAGGTCGTTCGTGTCATATTTGATAGTGAACAAACCTCTCTAGCTCGAATACTTGAAACCTTTTGGGAGCGTCATGACCCAACTCAAGGGATGCGCCAAGGCAACGATTTAGGGACTCAGTACCGTTCTGCGATTTACACCTTCAGTGAAGAACAACAATCTATCGCTGAGCACTCTAAACGTGAATATCAACGAGCAATGACTGAATCTTTAGGCAACGAGATCACGACGGAAGTTCTGCCTGCTGGAAAATATTTTTTCGCAGAAACCTACCACCAACAATACCTAGCTAAAAATCCGAATGGGTATTGCGGGTTGGGCGGTACGGGTGTGTGCTTCCCTCCGCAATAATGTGCGTTAGGCATACAAGCTAGAACAACATCCATTAAAAAAAGGGCTTCCATCAGGAAGCCCTTTTCATTGTTAATCTATTCGGTGCAAGACAAATCGATAAAGCTCAGTTACACCGGCAACGCTGCAATGGTGCCGTTAACTTCTTTAAAAATAGTGAGCTTTTGTTTGTCTGAAACTTCAGGAAGTAGCACCTTGCCTTGGTCGAAGCGAAACTCTCCAACACCTTCAATAGCAAATTGGCCTTTGAACAGGACTTTAACGAAACGCGCCACCTGACGTGGACGGTAAGTAGAAAATTTTCTTAACATAATACAACCTCAATTCCATTTGAGTACTACAGTCACATACCTGAACAGCGTCGCTGTTCAAAGCACATTTAATCGCTAATTCCTTTAGCAAACAGCAAGATAATCTATTGTTCATCTTGATATTGATGCATTATACCTTTTGGTAACAAGCCTGCAACTTCTTTCTACGTCGTACGATAAAAAAGTTAAAGAGGCATTTTTCAAATTTCATATTATACTTCCTGTGCAAACCAATAAGCGGAACAAAAATATAATGAAAAACAAAACTCTACTGGCTTTTCTAGCCGCAGCCTCTCCACTCTTCGCCAATGCTCACAACCTATCAGTAGGCGCTACCCTGCCTGCCGTCGATGTGAGTAACTATGGTGAGATTGTTCTAAACGACGGAAATACTGGATATCAAGCTTGGGCAACCAATGATCTTCTAGGTAAAGTTCGCGTCGTTCAAGCTATCGCTGGCCGCAGCAGCTCTAAAGAGCTCAACGCACCACTGATGGCAGCCATTACCGCATCGAAATTCTCAGAAGACAGCTACCAAACCACCACTATCATCAACCAAGATGATGCGTTTTGGGGTACTGGGTCTTTTGTTAAGTCCTCTGCCGAAAGCAGCAAAGAAGAATTTCCATGGTCTTCTATGGTCCTAGATGAAGACGGCGCCGTTGCGTCAACATGGGCTCTAAAAGAAGAAAGCTCAGCGATTATCGTTCAAGACAAGCAAGGTAAAATCTTGTTTGTAAAAGAAGGTGCATTAAACGAATCAGAAGTCACTCAAGTCATTGAGTTGATTAAAGCGAGCCTTTAATAAGATATTCGCGTCTTTTTCGAGACCTAACCAAAGGATATTGTTATATTATAACAGTATCCTTTTTTTAATTCTGTGGTTAATCATCCTGATGTGGCAAAACACACACAACAATGTGAAACGCAAAACAGGCTTCTTGCTTGGGCTTATGCTCATGTTAAGCGTGTTAGCCGCAACACACATTGTGGATATCGCACCAGAGCACCACACTTCACACCATTGTGAGCTGTTTTCGCTTAATCAGTTCATCACAGCGCACTCACTACCACAGATTCCAGAGTTCCATTCGGAATTTACTGTCGCTATTACAGAGTCAGTAACTTCACTACAGCGGCTATATTTCGCTTATTTGGCACGCTCACCTCCTGTAAATATCGCTTAATTACCACTACTTTTTAATTAACCTTTATTCAGGAAAAAACATGAAACCTACTTTTTTAGCCGTTGTTATCGGCATGACTGTCTCTACAAATGCTCTAGCTAACGAAGAATTCCGCTCTCATGATGCACACGTACATGGCCAAGTTGAAGTAAACATCGCGCAAGATGGGCAAGAATTGCTTGTTGAAGTAACAGCTCCAGGCGCAGATGTGGTTGGGTTTGAACATGCTCCAAAAACTGCAGAACAGAAGAAAGTGTTTGAACAGGCTATCGCACAATTAAACAAGCCAGAAGAGCTGTTTAGTTTTAACAATGCGAGTTGTACTCTGAAGTTCAAGTCAGTAGCAAACACCTTAGAAGGCGGTCATGACGACCATGAAGGCCATGACCATGCGGAACACGGTTATGGCGACCACAAAGACCATGATCACGCTGAACACGATCATGACGACCACAAAGACCATGACCACGCTGAACACGATCATGATGACCACAAAGACCATGACCACGCTGAGCACGATCATGATGACCACGAAGGTCACGACCACCACGATCACTCAGAAGGTGGCCACGGTGAGTTCACTGTTGAGTACCACTATGAATGTTCAGATGTTGCTAAGCTAGACACAGTTAGCACTCAGTGGTTCTCTAAGTTCAGCAACACTGAAAAAATGACGGTGAACCTACTAACAGACACAGCTCAAGTACAAGAAGTGCTTAACGCAGAGCGTATTAGTTTCCGATTCTAATCACTCCTAGATCGGATTAAACGTAAAATAAACAGCCAGGTAAGTCATCGCTTACTTGGCTGTTCAAATCGGTGTGTTCCTGGGAATTTATGTTTCAAATTACTGTCCAGTAGATACACCGCTTTAATTATTGGAGCTAGCATGTCTTCTGACAGTTCATCACTTGTGGTCAAACTCGAAAATATCAGCTTTCGTTGGAAGCCTGAATTACCACCAACGCTAGAGATCCCCTCTCTTCACATCCAAGCCCAAGAGCACCTTTTTATTAAAGGGCCAAGTGGTTGTGGAAAATCAACTTTGTTAGGGCTACTGACCGGAATCAACCAAGCTGAGCAAGGAGAAGTCTCTATCCTTGATCAAGACCTCACTCAGCTTACACCTCGTCAAAGAGATAAATTCAGAGCCGATCATATTGGTTATATTTTCCAACAATTTAACCTGCTTCCTTATCTATCAGTTATCGATAACGTGACGCTTCCTTGCCAGTTTTCACAGATTCGTAAACAGCAAGTCGCTGAAAGCCAGAAAAGCTTACAAGAGACGGCTCGAGAGTTGTTACTCCGATTAAAGCTACCTCAAGCTTTAATGGACAAGCCCGTTACCGAGTTGAGCATCGGTCAACAACAACGTGTTGCTGCCGCTCGTGCTTTGATCGGCCAACCCAAAATCATTATTGCCGACGAGCCAACCTCGGCTTTGGATCATGACAACCGAGAAGCTTTTATCGAACTGTTGTTAGAACAAGCCAACCAGGCAGGTTCTACTCTTATCTTTGTTAGCCATGATCCAACACTAGAAAAGTTGTTCACTCGAACCATAGATTTAAAAACCGTTAACCAAGCTAAGGTTGTCGTATGAAAGTAATTACTCACTTAGCCTTAAAAAGCGTACTCAACCGTAAAGCCACAGCCATTCTAACTATTCTCACTGTGGCTGTATCCGTCATTCTATTACTCGGTGTGGAACGTGTAAGAACCGAAGCTAAGAGCAGCTTCGCCAATACGATTTCAGGTACTGACCTTATCGTCGGTGGCCGCTCTGGTCAGGTAAACCTGCTGCTTTATTCCGTATTTAGAATCGGTAATGCAACCAACAACATCGACTGGAAAAGCTATGAAGAATTTAGCCAGCACAACGCAGTAAAGTGGGCGATACCAATATCATTGGGCGATTCACACAAAGGCTTCCGTGTGATGGGTACAAATCATAGTTACTTTGAAAACTATCGCTATGGAAGTAAGCAATTACTTACTTTCCAACAAGGTAAAGAGTTTAATCAGCTATTTGACGTAGTGATTGGTGCCGACGTCGCGAAGAAGCTAGATTACAAAATAGGTGATCAAATCATTCTTGCGCACGGTATCAGTGATGTTGCGTTTAGCCGTCACGATAATCTGCCCTTCAAGATTGTGGGAATACTCGCGCCAACAGGAACACCAGTAGACAAAACCGTACACGTATCGCTAGAGGCAATCGAAGCAATTCATGTTGGCTGGGAATCAGGTGCCAACCTCGGGCACACACCGAATGCTGAAGCGCTAAAGCAACGTGACTTCCAACCGAAGCAGATTACCGCGATGATGGTTGGCCTTAAATCGAAGATCCAAACCTTCGCACTGCAACGAGAAATCAATAACTACCGCCAAGAACCTTTAAGCGCCATTATGCCGGGCATTGCGCTTCACGAATTGTGGGGAATGATGGCTGTAGCAGAACAAGCACTACTGATTGTTTCAGGGTTTGTTGTCGTCGCCGGTTTATTGGGCATGCTCAGTAGCCTACTCACTAGCTTGCAAGAAAGGCGCCGAGAGATGGCCATCCTACGTGCGATGGGCGCAAGACCTCGTCATGTGTTTGGTTTACTGATCAGTGAAGCCAGTGCGCTAACCTTCCTTGGCATTACATTAGGTGTTGCAGTATTGTTTGCGCTGATTGCAGTGGTTGCTCCTATTGTGCAACAAAGTTATGGTATCAACATATCGATATCCGCAATCACACCGCATGAGTGGAAACTGCTTATGCTGGTACAAGTTGCTGGAATCATTATCGGCTTTATTCCCGCTTTCAGGGCTTACCGCCAGTCATTGTCTGATGGCATGACGATTCGAATCTAAAATAGGAACCTACGATGCAACGCAAATTCCTACTGATACTTGGGCTACTTCTGTTCCCATTTATCAGTACAGCTCACGCTGAAACCACTCAGAATGACGAATCGGTATTAACACTTGAATGGATTGATTTGATTCCAGAATCAGAACGTGCTCAGCTAGATTCATTTGGTATGCCGATGGTTGACCACAATAGTATGGACAAACCTCAACAATCGACACTTGGTGCTGTTCGCCCAGAGCTGAATGGCAGCACAGTGAAGATTCCTGGCTTTGTGATTCCATTGGAAGGTGATGAGAATATGATCACTGAGTTTCTGCTGGTACCGTACTTTGGCGCATGTATCCACGTGCCACCGCCGCCACCGAACCAAATCATCTACGTGAAGTTCCCGAAAGGTGCACCAATACAGCAGTTATGGGATGTGATCTATTTGGTCGGAACGCTGAAAACTGAGTCAATCAGCCATGACTTAGCGCAAACCGGTTATCTTATTGAAGGTACTGCGATTGAAGAGTATGACGACATGTAGTCATTAGAAGGGTGGCTCAAGGATGAGCTGCCGTCACTGAACGAGTGTGATCATTCAATAACAGTTTAATAACGATAATTTTCTTCTGAATTACGCGATGTAATTAGATAAGTAAGCTAGAACAGCGACATAAATCGCGAGTAATAACCCTATACTAAGCTGTTTCTTCAGCTTGTTATCATTGACTTGATTCATAACTCCTCCTTGAGAATTACAACAAATTTAACATTTTATTATCATTAACAAAAGTAAAATTTTGTTGAAACCTTCAACTATGCTCGCAAAATCTAGCCACCAATAAGATAAAGAGTTACATTTTAGACAGTTATACCAATCACAATAAGTAAGTGTTCAGAAATAGCGTAGGAAAAAGCCTTGAGAACAAGGCGGAGCTTTTTGATAAGTAGTTATTCTACAATCAAAAATTGTAGCTCAGTTATCAAGCGTTTTAACAAGCTAGGCTGAGCAATTATTTACTACGATTGGTTTTGAGTCGTCTCCTAACGGTACTCTTATGTCAGAAACCAAACAGCCAGTGATCATTGAGCATGCTAGCGATACACAGCAAAAGCATGAGAAAAAGCCTCATATTGCCGACAGTGCCAGCAGAATGCTGCACATCGCACAAAGCTTCGGCCTCGATTCCTTAATTAGTCATAGTGCCAAGCCAAAGGATAAAGCTGAGAGTACGCTTATCGAACGGGCACTATTGCGAGAGAAAAAACGTAGAGAGCTTCGCCAAAAGAACCTAGAACAGATTCTAAAGTTGGCGCACTCTTCATGTAAGGATGAAGCGGCTGGAGACCCGGATCAGGACTGGTTATACCGTTTCTTCGACATGGCACAAGAGATCCACAATACATCGATGCAGAGGCTATGGGCTCAAGTACTGAAACGAGAAGTCACCAACCCAGGCTCGACGTCGATGAAGGCACTGCAAATCTTAAAAGACATGACACCAAAAGAAGCGTTAACCCTACAAAGGGCAGCATCACTGGGTTGTAGCTTTGGTAGCGATAACAGCAGAAAGCTCTTACTCGGCTTTAAATCTCATGCTGGGCTATTCAACTTTGGCAAAAGGGACACCACCAACACCATCAACCTTGGTGGGCACAACCTGCCCTACTCCAGCTTGCTCCACTTGATAGAGCTCGGGATTATTCTGGGCACAGAATTAGAATCCGGAGAGATTGATTTCGATCCAGCCCTGCACCTAACCTATCAAGGTAAGAGCATGTCACTGGCACCATTATCAAAAGGCGTGAAGCTGGTTTACTACCGATTCAGCCCTACAGGCAATGAGCTTTGTACCTTGCTCGGTAACAAGCCAAACACGCAGTATTACGATCAACTGATTGCACTATTGAGCCAGAAATTCACAGTACAGACAGAAGTGAAAAGCAGCGTAAATTACACCGTCTAGACACTCGACGGAGCTAAAATAGACGGTGTAAAAAGTGAAGTATAGAGAGGAATAAAGAGAATCTAGAGGATAGGTTTCTTGTCTCGGTAAACTAAGGCTGCACTATTTATCGGTCGTGAATAAACAGATAAACAGCTGAGTAGCCTTAGTCATACCAACGATCTCAGTTGGCTAAGATATTTCGCTTCTCCAACGCATCAATACACAGTTCGACCAATTCATCGAGTGTCTTCTCACCTGCAGGTAGATCAATCTCAGGGTTCTGAGGCGCTTCGTACACTGAACTAATACCTGTAAAGTTCGGGATCTCTCCGGCACGTGCTTTCTTATACAGACCTTTAGGGTCACGCTGTTCGCAAACCTCTAATGGAGTATTGACGAACACCTCAAGAAACTCACCTTCCGGCAATAAATCTCTCACGAGTTGCCTTTCAGCTTGATGCGGAGAAATAAAGGCTGACAACACGATCAAGCCTGCATCTGCCATCAATTTAGCAAGCTCACCAATACGACGGATGTTCTCTCGACGATCTTGCTCAGAGAAGCCAAGGTCGCTACATAAGCCATGACGCACATTGTCACCATCCAATAAATAAGTATGGTAACCAAGCTGTGCCAAACGATTTTCTAATGCTCCAGCGACTGTCGATTTACCAGAACCAGACAACCCCGTGAACCAGAGCACGGCTGGCTTTTGTGATTTCAGATCCGCGCGAAATGTTTTATCAATCGAGTGTTGATGCCACACAACATTCTCATCTTTGGGTTTGAGTACTGCGGTCATAATTAGTCCTTTAAATAAACAGCATTAAAATGGGAAAAAATAAGGAATTAGGGTCAGCACCAAGCCCGAATATACAATCGAGATTGGAATGCCGATACGCAGATAATCCGTTAAATGGTAATTACCTACGCTATAAACAAGTAAGTTGGTTTGGTAGCCGTATGGAGAGATAAAACTGGCACTGGCACCAAACAGTACCGCCATGATGAACGGCATAGGGTCAACGCCATAACCTACTGCCATACTGTAGCCAATCGGAAATGAGAGTGCTGCAGCCGCATTATTGGTCACCAGCTCTGTCAAAACCAAAGTCATAAAGTAGGTAGCAACTAACGCACCGAATACGCCCCAGCCATTAAACGCCTCCATAAACATCAGCCCCATCCGCTCAGATAAACCCGATGAAATCATCAGTTGAGCAATAGAAAGTGCAGAGCCCACGATCACCACAATATCGACTGGGAAACGGCGGCGGAGCTCACCCAGTTGCACCACGCCAAATGCCACCAGCAACAGTAGAAAACCAGCTAAGCCTTTGATAATAGGTACTGCATCGATAAGGGCTAAACCAATCACGCTAGCAAAGCCGAGCAACACGAACGTCGATTTGTCGGCATCAAGCTTGGCACTCGAATCTAAGTCATTCATCAACACAAACTCTTTGTTGTGTTGTTGGCGCTGTTCTTCAAAGCGTTTACCTGGAACCAAAATCAAGGTATCACCAGCGGTCAATGTGATATTCCCTAGCCCACCTTCTAGGCGTTCATGGCCACGACGAATAGCAACCACAACCGCATCGAAACGGTCTCTAAACTGGCTAGTTTTCAGGGTTTTGTTACAAAAACTTGCTGATGAACTCACCACCACTTCAACAAAGCTCTGACCATTCAAATGATGCTGACCAAACAGAGTCAGTCCTTGAATTTCTTGCAGTGTCGCCACGCTCTCAACATCACCACAAAACAGCAATCGGTCACGAGCTTGAAGAATAAAATCAGGGTCAATCGACGCGGTGGTTTTACCGTCTCGAATCACTTCGGCTAAGAACAGTTTTCTAAGAGCTCTAAGATTATTTTCACTGACGCTACGGCCAACTAATGGAGAACCTGGCTCAACTCGCGCCTCGAGAAAGTAAGGCAGATCATCTTGAGAACCATCATCGTAGCTGGGTAGAAAATAGCTAAGAGGAATAAGGATCAATACCCCACCGACCAAAACCGCTAAACCGATCAAGGTAGGTGTGAAAAAGTTTAAGCTCGGTAAACCTGCATCTTCAACAAAACTATTGATGATCAAATTGGTAGAGGTGCCGATCAATGTCAGGGTGCCACCTAAGATGGCAGCGTATGACAAAGGGATAAGTAACTTAGACGGCGCGTGCTGTTGATTACGTTTGATCGCCCCGATCAAAGAAACAACCACCGCGGTGTTATTAGTAAAAGAAGAAAGTAACGCTGTAGAAATACCCAACTTCGCAACCACGGTACCTAGCCTACCTTCAGAGATATTGCGGCTAACCCAGCTGATTAAGCGAGTTTTCTCCAACGCACTTGATGCGAGGATCAGAAGAATTAAAGTCAGTAACGAGGAGTTAGTGAAGTTATTAGCCAAGCTCGACAAGTCGATCATGCCAGCCATAAAAGCAATAAACGCCGCGCCAGCAAAGATAAAGCTTGGCTTAATACGGGTAACGAGCAGGCAAGTAATGATGCCGAGCAAAATCGCTAATACAAATCCTTGTTGCCACATATACCCGTCCTTTATGGCGGAAACGATCGGTTTCCGCCTGATTCAATAAGCTGTTACTTGGTCGTTTATGACTTCAGTAGTTGGCTTAGATCTTTGGCATCCCAATGAGGGAAATGTTTGCGAACCAATGCGTTGAACTCAAGTTCAAATGCAGAGAAGTTACCGACTTGCTGTTCAACAGAGTCCAAACGGTCTCGAATCAAACCCGCGCCAACCGTCACGTTGGTTAGTCGGTCGATAACGATGAAGCCACCGGTATCGGCACTTTCACGGTATTTATCCAGCGCGACAGTCTCGTTCAGTGACCATTCACACAAGCCAATGCCATTCAATGGCAACTCATCGACAGCGTGAGTCGATAGGTTGTTGATGTCGTATTGGTGACGAACCGTTTCAACCTGACCAACGGTTTTCTTGCCTGCGATCTTGATGTCGTAAGCTTTGCCCGGTTGCAATGGTTGCTCTGTCATCCACACGATGTCAGCCAATACGTGGTTAGTGGATTCAATCTGCGCGTTTTCTAGCACAATCAAATCACCACGACTGATATCAATCTCATCTTCAAGAGTCAGCGTTACTGCCAAGCCCGCTTGCGCAGACTCCAAATCACCATCAAAAGTTACAATGCGTGCAACCTTAGAGGTTTTACCCGACGGCAGCGCCTTGATTTCATCACCGACACTGACACGGCCAGAGGCAACGGTGCCAGCAAAACCGCGGAAGTCTAAGTTAGGACGATTGACGTACTGAACTGGGAATCGGAATTCACCTGCCGAACGCTTTTGGTCAATGTCGACGTTCTCTAACACTTCTAGCAGAGATGGGCCTTCGAACCATGCAAGCTCTTTACTTGGTGCAGCAACGTTGATGCCTTCAAGCGCCGATACTGGCAAGATCTGAATATTGGTTTCACCTTCTAGGTTTTCTGCAAACTCTAGATACTGATCGCGAATCTCTTCAAAACGATCTTGTGAATACTCCACAAGATCCATCTTGTTTACAGCAACGATGAAATGCTTCAAACCAAGCAGGTTAGAGATAAACGAGTGACGACGTGTTTGATCCAGAACGCCCTTACGAGCATCAATCAAGATCACCGCCAGATCACACGTTGAAGCGCCTGTTGCCATGTTGCGCGTATACTGCTCATGCCCAGGAGTATCAGCAATAATGAACTTACGTTTTTGAGTCGAGAAGTAGCGGTAAGCCACATCGATCGTGATCCCTTGCTCACGCTCAGCCTGCAGACCATCAACAAGCAGTGCCAAATCAGGTTTCTCACCTGTCGTTCCCACTCGTTGGCTATCCGAGTGAACCGCCGCTAGCTGATCTTCATAAATCTGTTTTGTATCATGGAGCAAGCGACCGATTAACGTACTTTTACCGTCATCTACCGAGCCACAAGTTAAAAATCTAAGCATAGATTTATGCTGATGCTGACTTAGATAACCTTCAACCCCTAGTTCAGCCAATTCGGCTTCTACTGCACTATTCATTTTTCTTTCCTTAGATTCTTAGAAATAACCTTGGCGCTTTTTCAGCTCCATAGAGCCCGACTGATCATGGTCAATCGCTCGACCTTGACGCTCACTAGACGTCGCCACCAGCATCTCTTCAATAATGCCCGTTAGCGTATTCGCCTCAGATTCAACCGCTCCGGTTAATGGGTAACAGCCTAAAGTACGAAAACGAACGCTTTTCTCTTCAATCACTTCACCTTCTTGCAGCTCCATACGGTCATCATCAACCATGATCAGCATGCCATCACGCTCAACTACAGGGCGTTTGTCTGAAAGGTAAAGTGGAACAATATCGATGCTCTCTAGATAGATGTATTGCCAGATATCGAGCTCAGTCCAATTAGATAGCGGGAAGACACGAATGCTTTCGCCCTTATTAACCTGACCGTTGTAGGTGTGCCAAAGCTCTGGACGCTGGTTTTTTGGATCCCACGTATGGTTCTTATCACGGAAAGAATAAACACGTTCTTTCGCACGAGATTTTTCTTCATCACGACGCGCACCACCAAAAGCCGCATCGAACCCATACTTGTTTAACGCCTGCTTAAGGCCCTGTGTTTTCATGATGTCAGTGTGCTTCGAAGAACCATGTACAAATGGGCTACAACCCATCTCAATACCTTCTGGGTTCTTATGTACTAAAAGGTCGAAGCCGTACTTTTTAGCCGTACGATCACGAAACTCAATCATCTCGCGGAATTTCCAATCCGTATCTACATGCAATAGCGGGAATGGAATCTTGCCTGGATAAAACGCTTTGCGAGCTAAATGAAGCATCACAGAAGAATCTTTTCCGATGGAGTACATCATCACTGGGTTATCAAACTCAGCCGCTACTTCACGGATAATATGAATACTTTCCGCTTCGAGCTGTTTTAGGTGGGTTAAACGTTCTTGGTCCATTTCAGTGCTTCCTTTAAGGCTCGCGTTACGAGCAATTCATTACTTGTTCTTGTCAAGCATGGGATTTAACTCATCCACTTGAGTGAATGGGAGTATTGGCACTAGAAGAAAACAGAAGCTTCGTGTTGAGCTATCCTTGCTATTCGTCTGCCTGATACGTCCTTGATATAGGCATTATGACGAGCCTCTCATATTACTGGAAATTCTAAAATTTCATTTTTTATTCGAAAAGCTGATAAGGGATTGAATTTACCGATAAGCAGGTGAAATGAATGGACTAATATTATCGATATCAGTTGCGCATCGATTGAGCAGCTTTGGGAGGCGTCTTGCAGAACACCATAAAGTAATCGATCTAAGTCACGAATTAACATTCGTTGTAATCATTGTTTCATTCGGTTTTGTTACATTACGCAACGAATTTTCTACTATCCACTTTGGAGCTACAAAATGAAAGTTGCAATGAAACCTTTGTCATTGGCTGTACTTGCGGGTCTTGGTTTGACTTTAGCAGGCTGCACAACAACACCAGATACCGATGAAGTGATTAAATTACGTGTCGTAGAAACGACGGATATCCATACCAACCTAATGGATTACGACTACTACAAAGACAAGCCATCGAAAAAAATCGGCTTAGCACGTACTGCAACTTTAGTAAAAGAAGCTCAAAGCGAAGTAACCAACAGCGTTTTAGTTGATAACGGTGACTTACTGCAAGGTAGCCCAATGGGTGACTACATGGCAGACAAAGGCATCGAAGCTGGCGAAGTTCACCCTGCATATAAAGCAATGAACCAACTAAGCTACGACGCTGCAAACCTAGGTAACCACGAATTCAACTACGGTCTTGAGTTCCTAGAAGAATCGATCAACGACGCTGATTTCCCTTACATCAGTGCTAACGTTTACGACGCAGAAACCAAAGAACACTACTTCACGCCTTACATCATCAAGACGCACACGTTCGAAGATACTGCTGGCTTAGAGCACGAAGTAAAAGTGGGTTACATCGGTTTTGTTCCACCACAAATCATGACGTGGGATAAGAAGAATCTAGAAGGCAAAGTGATCGCTCGCGATATCATTGAGACGGCTAACGAGTTAGTGCCTCAAATGAAAGCGGAAGGTGCAGAGGTTATCGTTGCTATCCCTCACTCAGGCGTATCAACTGACCCATACAAAAATGGCGAAGAGAACTCAACGTTCTACCTATCTGAAGTAGACGGCATCGATGCGATCGCATTCGGCCACTCTCACGCAGTTTTCCCAGGTAAAGGTTTTGATGACATTCAAGGCATCGACAACGAAACGGGCACCATGAACGGCGTTGCGGCAGTAATGCCTGGTCGTTGGGGTAGCCACGTTGGTGTTATGGATCTAACACTTGCACAAAAAGACGGTAAGTGGGAAGTGGTTAAAGGCCAATCAGAAGCGCGCCCTATCTACGACAAAATAGAGAAGAAATCGCTTGCTGCAGCTGATGAAGGCATCGTAACAGCACTAGAAAAAGACCACGCTGGTACTCGTGAGTTTGTTAACCAACCGATTGGTAAAGCAGACGATGTGATGTACAGCTTCTTGTCTCTAGTACAAGACGATCCAACAGTTCAAATCGTTAACCTTGCACAGAAAGATTACGTTGAACAGTTCATCCAAGGTGACCCTGACCTAGATGGTACGCCAGTACTTTCAGCAGCTGCACCATTCAAGGCCGGTGGCCGTAAGAATGACCCAGCGAACTTCACTGAGGTTGAATCTGGTCAACTGACATTCCGTAACGCAGCTGACTTGTACCTTTACCCGAACACGCTAGTTGCGATGAAGGTAACAGGTCACGAAGTAAAAGAGTGGCTTGAGTGTTCTGCAGGTCAGTTCAACCAAGTGGATGTTAACTCCACAGCACCACAACAGTTGATTGAGTGGGATAACTTCCGTACTTACAACTTCGATGTTATCGACGGTGTGGATTACCAAATCGACGTAACTCAACCTGCTAAATACGATGCAAACTGTAAAGTCGTTAACCCTGACTCACAGCGTATTGTTGGCCTAACTTACCAAGGTAAGCCAATCGACATGAAGCAAGACTTCCTGATCGCCACCAACAACTACCGTGCATACAGCGCTAAGTTCCCAGGCACAGGTGAAGACTTCATCGCATTTGATGCACCAGATGAGAACCGTACTGTTCTTGCAAACTACATCTCTCGCGTAAGCAAAGAGCAAGGTCAAGTGAGCCCAAGCGCGGATAACAATTGGTCATTTGCGCCAATCAAAACAGATAACAAGCTAGATATCCGCTTTGAAACATCTCCAAGCGACAAAGCAGCAGAGTTCATTAAAGAGAAGGGTCAATACCCGATGAAACGTGTTGCGACTGACGATGTTGGTTTCGCTGTTTACCAGATTGACCTAACTAAATAGATTGCTTAAGTAATCCATAGTTAACGTTCTGAAAGGCTGAGTTTAACGACTCAGCCTTTTTCTTTTCTTATCTAAATTCTTAGTGTAAGGCCTCAGCTTTCGAAGCTTAAACTCCTGCTCATTCTTCGCCTAATATCGCACACCTCAAATCACCTATTGAATCCAATCAACGTAAAAAAGCAGCAATTCGCTGTAAGTTTTTCTGAGCTCTTCCTGTCTATTTAATTTACTACACTCAATGAATGGCCGGTAAGCCATTCATCTATAGGATAGATAAGGACATTTGATGGGCACCGTCGAGAGCATTCAAGCATGGTTACATTCAGGGGAGGAGTCGCTGCTATGGCTGATGCTTGGCATTATCGCGCTTTCTTATCTGCTTGAAGATCTGGCAATCGTGACGGCCGCTGGTTTAGCGACTCAAGCACTCATCCCACCGCAATATGCGTTACTTGCAATTTTCATTGGCATTGCCACTGGTGATCTTGGTCTTTATTACCTTGGTAAATCAGGACGTTACTTCCGAGGCGTTCGATATAAAGCCCTCACCAATAAGTACTTTCGTTCGCTTCGTACCAAATTACGTCAGAACGCATTCAGCAGCCTTTTTGTTATCCGCTTTATTCCAGGGCTTCGCACCGTCGGGTTTACCTTAAGTGGCTTTTTCGCCATCCCACTGCCTACTTTCTTGTTTGCCGTGATTAGTGCCACTGCGCTCTGGACTGGCATTGTCTTCTCTGCCATCTACTATTTAGGGACATCAGCGTGGCTGCAAGCCTCTGAATATCAATGGATCATCATCCCGTGTGCCATCGCTTTGCTGTTTATCGGCAATCGATTAATGAATAGAACCTACTCTAGAGGATTATCATGAGTTCACCGCAAGATATTCGCATCATTCCCGCACATCAAATCAATGCAGGCATGCCTTTGCTTGAAAAAGATACCGTGCGCAGCGTCTCTCCTTATGAGTTTCTTCCAACTTGGTTCTTCTACACGCCAGTTGTGATTCAAAGCCTGATGCAAGGGTTACGGCACTTTGACTGGGCACTGCCGCTCATCGCCAACCCAAGCATCAAGTTAAGCGGTATGGTAGGCGAATCAAAACACGAGATATTAAGCCTTGCCGGATCTTCAAGTCAGCGTTGGATCTCTCCGTTTATAACCCTAACCAAAACGGATCTCGGCAGTAAAAAACAAGCCGAAGACGCACGCAGCGCACTCATACAAACGGATCTTGATTTCCCTATCGTGGCAAAGCCGGATCTTGGCTGTCGAGGTGTTGGCGTTAAGCTGATCAACAACCAAGATCAACTTGAGCAATATGTTGAATCTTTCCCAAATAATGCTCGCTTTCTATTGCAGAAAAAGGCGCCTTATCAAGCCGAAGCGGGTGTTTTCTATGTTCGTTACCCAAACAAAAAGCAAGGCGAGATCATCTCGATCACACTCAAATATGCGCCAATGGTGGTGGGTGATGGCAGCTCGACCCTCAAGCAGCTAATTGAAAATAGCCCGCGTGCAGGGCAGCTCAGCCACCTGTATCTGCCGAGACATGAAGATAAACTGGATCAAGTACTCGCAGAGGGCGAAGAGTTCCAACTCGCGTTCGCAGGTAGCCATAGCCGTGGCTGTATCTTCCGAGACGGCAACCAATACATCACTCAAGCTTTAACCGAACGCTTAGACGAGATATTTGACGACTTCGATGGCTTCCACTTTGGTCGACTCGACGTCAAATTCAAGGACATGCACAGCCTAATGAACGGTGAGGATTTCACTATCCTTGAGGTCAATGGCGCCAGCAGTGAGGCTGGGCATATCTGGGATCGCAACACGCCATTGCGAGAGATATTTTCTACGCTACTTCTGCAATACCGCATTCTTTTTGATATTGGCGCTCAGCAAAAACAACGAGGCTATAAGACTCCTTCTTTCAAGAGCTTATTCGCTGCGTGGCAAGAAGAGCGACGTCTTGTTCAACAATATCCGACCACTGACTAACTTTGTACGAGGACCATGAATGAACCCCATAGCCCAACCAAGCGCCCTCACTTCTTTCTCTCCTAGCATCAAAGGAGCGGTAGAGATATTGAATCAGGGTCTAGAGTTTTTGTTAGCGATATCTGACAGCGACTATCTGACACGAGCAAAGCCGCACGTCACAAGCTCTATTGGTGAGCATACTCGTCACACGCTCGATCTTTTTCACGCTTTAATTTTAAAAGAGAATGCGACCGTTGATTACAACACTCGCCGTCGTGGTCATCCCGTCGAATACGACCGCTCAATTGCAGTAAAAGAGATCCATTATGTGATCAACTGGCTTGAACGATTAGACCGCAGAGATCTCGAAGCGCCTATCATGATCCAAACCGAAGTTTCAATGGATACACAAGTATTCGCCAGCCTGCCTTCTACGTTAGAAAGAGAGGTCACCTTTGCTGCTCTGCATGCCAATCATCACTATGCGATGATCAAGGTGATCACGACTTTTCTTGATGTCGAAACATGCAATACCTTTGGTTATGCCCCAACCACCAGCAGCTATCTGAGGGAGCAATAATCATGTGTTCAGTATCTTGGCTGCTTGAAGACAATGGCTATCAGGTCTTCTTTAATCGTGATGAACAAAAGACACGGGCACTGGCGATGCCACCTAAACAATATCGAGTTAACGGTGTCGATATCATCATGCCACTCGACCCAACTGGCGGTGGTAGCTGGATAAGTATTAATGAGTTAGGGCTTTCACTATGCCTACTCAATAACTATCAAGGCACAGTGCCTGTTGGTCCTTTAGTCAGCCGCGGTTTGCTACTTAAAAACCTATCATCGAGTCGTAATATCAGTCAGCTCTCTGAAGCATTTCACAAGCTAGATCTACACTCTTTTGTCCCATTTACCTTGCTGGCTTTCGCGCCCAATCTAACCCAACACAATGGTCTGGTTATCGCCTACATGTGGGATGGTATTCAACATCAAATAGTCGACACTGATTCTCCACTCTTCTCGTCCGGTGTTGATTTAGAGCGAGTGCAAGCCTACCGACAAGCAAAATATGATCAGCTCATAGCGGCAGGTAAGAATCAACAGAACTTACTGATGTTCCACTCTCACCATCACAATGAGCAACCTCATTTAGCGACCTGTATGCATCGCGAAGACGCACATACCGTGAGCTTTACACACTTACGTAATCTGCATGGCCAAGCCTCTATGTTTTATGCACCCGGCTCACCATGCGAACCTATTAAACCATGCCAGATAAATCAGCAGCGCTTTACCTTTGATTTATCACCAGCAATCAATCTATAGATGGAGTCCATCATGAGAAAACTAATCACCATGGTTCTGCTACTTGTTAGCCCGTACGTATTTGCCGCCGATGAAATCTACACTGGTTTCTTTAGCAGTAAAGCGCTCGATGGCTACGATACCGTCGCGTATTTCACTTCCGGTAAGCCCATTGAAGGCAGTAAAAAATTCAGCACTGAGTACAAAGGCGCGGATTGGTATTTCTCTTCTGAAAAGAATCTGACTTTATTTGTTAATAATCCTGAAAAATATGCCCCTCAATATGGTGGCTATTGCGCTTGGGCTGTATCAGCGAAGAGTGACTTTGCACCGGGTGACCCACACCAATGGACGATTGTTGATAACAAGCTTTACCTCAACTACGACCAAGAGATTAAGCAGCGCTGGGAACAAGACCAAGCACAGCATATTCAACAAGCCGATAAAGTTTGGCCGCAACTGATTAAGTAAGGGAATAACGATGACATTCACTCCAGCCAAACATATCCCTGCGGCATTTATCGCGTTTGTGTTTATTCAGTCGCTGTTCTTTAAGTTCACTGGCTCATACGAGACAGAACATATCTTTGGCACGCTCGCGACATGGTCAGGGCTCAGTTGGTTCGGCTCGTTTGGCGGCTACTTGATTGGATTCGCTGAATTGATTGCGGCCATTTTGCTGTTCACGCGTTGGCATGGCCTGGGTGCCATCATGAGCGTGGGAATCATGAGCGGCGCGATATTTTTCCACCTGTTTACACCGCTCGGTATTCAGATGCCTGAGTTCAATGCTGTGGGTGAAATTATCGGTTACGACGGCGGATTATTGTTTGGCATGGCATGCCTAGTGTGGTTATGCGGTGCGTTTTTAAGTGTGAAAGATTTCAAGAATCAAGACGGTTTCCTAAACAACTTTAGTCAATAAGGTAGCTTCATTATGATTGATAGTCCTTTTCGTTTACCACGTTACACGCCTTTTGGTTTAGGTGAGTCTGTTGTCGAGTGGGCAACTGGGCTATCTAAGCTAGACCGACTCTACCAAGATCGTAAAAACGAGTTATCTAGCTTCGAATTCATGAATTACACTCTGTCGGCGCTCAATATCGACTACTCGGTTGCATCGGGAAGCACGGAAAACATCCCGGAAGAAGGGCCTGTCGTGATTGTGGCGAACCACCCGCTTGGCGCCATCGAAGGCGTGATCCTTGCCGATCTCGTAGGATCAGTAAGAAAGGATGTGAAGGTGCTGGCCAATGAGTTACTTAAGCGCCTGCCTGAACTGGATGATCTTTTCATCGGTGTCGATGTCTTTAACAGTAAAGAATCGAAACGCACCAATGCCAAAGCGATTCGAGATGCCAATCGTCATTTGGCTGATGGTGGACTATTGATTGTATTCCCAGCAGGTGAAGTATCAAGCTACCGTAAAGGGGCAAAAACACTGACAGACATCGAGTGGAGCAAGTCGGTAGCGAAATTCGTCAAACGTCACCAAGCCACCACGGTACCTATCTTTATCAATGGCAAGAACAGTGAGCTTTTCTATCAAGCGGGTCGTGTTCATCCACTGTTGAGAACCGCTCTACTCGGACGTGAACTTCTTAATAAACAAGCGACAACTATCTCTATCTCGATTGGCTCATCGATTCCATATTCAGAGATAAAATCGTTTGAAAAAGAGATGGATATCGTCAACTACCTACGACTTAATACCTATCTAATGAGTCAACAAGACAGCCCGAGCACGCCCATCCACGCACCTTCTTTTGATACCCAAGTGATTGCGCCTATTCCGCCAGAAGTGTTGGCAATAGAGGTCGATTCTCTTCCGGAAGATATGAAGTTACTTGAGCAAGGGAACTTTGAGGTCTACTGCACACCAAGCCAATCCATTCCTAACTTAATGCGCGAGATTGGTCGAGTAAGAGAAGAAAGCTTTAGAGAAGTCGGAGAAGGCAGCGGGCTGGCCTGTGATTTAGATGAGTATGACCTTTACTACCATCAACTGTTTGTGTGGAATAAAACCAAGGCAGAACTGGTCGGGGCGTATCGACTCGGTATGGTCGACAAACTCATCGCTGAGCACGGGCTTGATCAGCTCTACTCTCGTAGCCTGTTTAACTACAACCAAGAATTCATTGATACTCTAGAAAACAGCATTGAGCTTGGGCGATCGGTAGTAAGTAAACCTTACCAAAAGAGCCTGAACTCACTGTTACTATTGTGGAAAGGCATTGCGACCTTTGTGTCTCGTCACCCTCAATATACCCATCTGTTCGGCCCAGTCAGTATCAGCAATGATTACAGCCACAATGCGCGTCTGTTGATCGCGACCACGTTATCAATCCACCATTATGATGAGGAAAAGGCGAATTTGGTTTCACCTTCGTCACCACTCAATACCAGCAGTCATGTGTTCTGGCAAAATCACCTGCTCTCTTCACTGGCGAGTGTGCCTCTGCTCTCTAAAGTGTTAGCACGCATGGAGCAAGGTAAAGGCCTGCCGGTACTGCTGCGCCAATATCTAGGGATGAACGGTAAACTGGTGTGTTTTAATGTCGACCCATCGTTTAATGATGCCTTGGATGGCTTGATTGTGGTGAACCTTAAGAAGGTTCCATTGAAGACCTTAGGTAAATACATGGGCAGAGAACTTGCTCAAGATTACCTAGAGCAACACGCACGCCTCTGATTTATCCTGCTCTGTACCTCTCTCCAAATAAGTGCGATGATTTCGGCACTTATTTGGGATAGGTTATTTTCATGCACACCTCTTTTATCGAACAACTGCAAAGCTTCGACTTCTCTGAAAGCCAGATTGAATCTCTACTCGCTGTCGCCAAGCCACTTGAGCTGCCAACCAGACACATCTTGATCAATCAAGGTGAGATGGCGAGTTCAATCTACTTTGTACTTGAAGGCTTGTGCCATGCCTGCTACCTCACTGATGATGGTAAGCAATACAGCAAAGAGTTCTATTGGGAACAAGATTGGATCATCGGCTTTGAGAGTCTGATAAAGAACCAAGCCTCTCCTTACCTATTAGAAACGCTGACACCCATCACCATGTTAGAGCTGCCAATGAATGCGGTTATCGAGTGGCGTGCATCAAATAATCCTTTGTATTTAAAGCTGTTAGAAACACAACTGATGCATAAGGAAAACAAAGAACGCTTCATGCTGCTCTATACACCAGAGCAACGCTATCAGCTGTTCTGCGAGCACTATCCCGACCTTGAGCAGCGCTTGCACGACAATCAAATTGCAGCCTACCTAGGAATAACCGCAATCAGCCTGAGCAGAATTAAAGGTCGAATTAACAATAGTTAATGCCAACAATCATCGCGCATAGTACATTCAGAGCATCGATAATCTCTGGATGTAAACATGATCACTTGGCACTCAATTCCTTTTTCTGAACTCTCAACACAACAGCTTTATCAACTACTTAAATTAAGAGTCGATGTATTTGTGGTCGAGCAGACTTGTCCTTATCCAGAGCTGGACGGTAAAGATACACTCGCGGGTGTTGAGCACCTGCTTGGCTATGCTGATGAAGAGTTGGTAGCGTGTGCACGTTTATTACCACCAGGTACCTCTTACGACAACACCAGCATCGGTCGAGTCGCAACCAAGCAATCGGCAAGAGGTGGTGGCTTGGGGCATCAATTAATCAAAGAAGCATTAACACGCTGCGAGGCTCTTTGGCCAAATACGGCCATTGATATTGGCGCGCAGCAACACCTAGAAAACTTCTATGCGAGCCACGGCTTCAACACCATCTCGGATATGTACCTCGAAGATGACATTCCTCATATAGACATGAGATTAGAAAAATAATGACGAATATCACTGCCGGTATTCTATTGTTGGTTGCAGGTAACTTGTTTGCC
Organism: Vibrio sp. 10N.261.55.F4; assembly: GCF_041470465.1. Classification (NCBI taxonomy): domain Bacteria; kingdom Pseudomonadati; phylum Pseudomonadota; class Gammaproteobacteria; order Vibrionales; family Vibrionaceae; genus Vibrio; species Vibrio sp. 10N.261.55.F4. The sequence continues at coordinate 68,986 of NZ_JBFRMM010000003.1, forward strand.
TCGCTTTCCGACGTAGCGGTAAAGCTGTTAAATGGCGAAGTACCGCCCTTACAGTATATTTTTTTCCGACAGTTGATATCTCTGCTCATCATCACCCCTTTGTGGCTACAGCAGAAAAAAGAACAACGGCGCTTACAGCAGGCTAAGGTAACCTTCATTCGAGGTCAGTTAATTCTGATCGGCAGTGGGTGCATGGTGGTCGCGATCACTCACTTGTCTTTGGCAACCGCCAACGCAGTATTTTATGTCGCGCCTTTACTGATGTTGCCGCTCTCAATGTTGCTATTGAAAGAGCAACCGGCACTCGGCAAGGTTATCGGCACAACCATAGGTTTTATTGGTGCATTGATTGTCTTGAGGCCATCACAATTTCATTGGGCGGCACTGTTTGCTTTGGGGACAGCACTCACCCTAGCACTATTTAATGTACTCGTAAGAAAGCTTCCTAGTGAGCAAACGGTGGTCACTACGCTGTGGTGGACAACCTTATTCTCTATTCCAGCCTCATTAGTACTGTGCTTCTTATACTGGCAGCCAGTGTCTGTGGAGCATTTGGGATACATAGCCCTGAGTGCGACGCTAATCTTAAGTTACAACGGCCTTGCGGTTGCTGCCTATCAAAAAGCACACTCTAGCCAAATTGCCTTGGCTGAGTATTCAGGATTGGTGTTTGTCGCGCTAATAGGTGCAATATGGTTCGATGAGATTCCGGATACATTAACCTTTATCGGAATCATGCTTATCATCTTGCCACTCGCCCCTTTCAAGCGACCAAAAAAAAGAGCTAATGCTTAGCTCTTTTCTATCGTTTATCTGTGTCTGGTGAAGCGCTTTAACTCAGGCTCACTATTCATCTACTTACTGCGACCAAAGCCACCATCGGATAAGCGGAAGAACATCACCGAAGTGTCGCCTTTCTCTAGCTGAAGAATGTCCAACTGCCCAGTTTCAGCAAGTTTGAAACGAACCAGCTGGCCTTTACGAATCTGACTGAGCGGCTTATCTGCACCTTCAATTCGCACTAACGCATTCAAGTCAGACAATGGCAAATCGTTGTTTCGAAAAACCTGCGCTAACGTATCCCCTTGCTTAACAAGGTACTCCTGCCAATTTTTGTTACTCGGTTCTAATGAGCTGTTCTTGGCATTTTGCTGTTCGCTTAAGCCGACGGTGTTTATTTCAAGCTCAACGCGCGATGTTGTTGGAGCTGTGTCTACTTTAGGTTCTGGTAGCGGCACAAAAAGTAATATCAGTACGATCGGAGAAATCACCATCAACAGTCTTTGGTGTAACTTCGGCAATGAACCCCAAGTTTGCGCTGTCGAGGTTTTCATTTTCTTCACATCGATCGAACTCAATTTCTCTTTGACCTGATTCAGTCGATCCTTGAATTCTGCTAAGTGGTCAACTTTCTGTTTTTTCTTTTGACGACGATTCATACCACTGCGTCCTATACATTGAATAACTACAGTATAAAAACCAAAGTACCAACAGTATAGATCTTTCCGTCACAACAAGGCCCAAAGCGAGAAAATTGACATGGCTGTGATTTGGGCGCGGTAAAGCGCAAGTGATCAGGGACTAGCCGTTTCTTCACGCTGCTAATACTGGTATTCTTACCCTTTTCGTACTGACAAAAAGAGTGACTTTTCATGTCTGAAGTAAAATTTGAAACTGTAGAGCAAAAAGCTAGCTACGGTATCGGTCTACAAATGGGCCAACAACTTGCTGGTTCTGGTCTTGAAGGCCTAAACGTTGACGCAATCGCTGCTGGTATCGCAACAGCTCTAGTTGGCGACATGCCAGCTATCGAAGTTGACGAAATCAACAACGCACTACAAGAGCTACACACTCGCGGTGAAGCTGCACGTCAAGAACTAGCTAAAGCTGCTGCTGCTGACGGCGAAGCTTTCCTAGCTGACAACGCTCTTCGTTCAGAAGTAACGGTTCTTGAGTCTGGTCTTCAGTACGAAGTACTAACTGAAGGTACTGGCGAAATCCCAACTGCAGACAAGCAAGTACGTGTTCACTACCACGGCGAACTAACTGACGGTACTGTTTTCGACAGCTCTGTATCTCGCGGTCAACCTGCTGAATTCCCTGTAACTGGCGTAATTCAAGGTTGGGTACAAGCTCTACAAATGATGCCTGTTGGCTCTAAGTGGAAGCTATACATCCCTCAAGATCTAGCATACGGTGAGCGTGGCGCAGGTGCTGCAATCCCACCATTTGCTGCTCTAGTATTTGAAGTAGAACTTCTAGCTATTCTTTAATTTTTATAAAAACCTTTAGTAAAACAAAATACTATTGGCAAATAAAATTGAAATAATCCAACGGCGATGTGACTACATCGCCGTTTTTCGTTTATAGTGAAAGAGTAAATTACTTTATTACTTAAGGACGAATAATGAAGAAAGTACTCATCACAGTTTTAAGCAGCCTTGCTGTTGTCTCTTGCGCTAGCACTAGCGACTCTGAACAAACCAGTTCATCATCAGATACCAACTATTCCCAACTATCACAAACTGCACTAATGGCAGCAGTGAATATGTGGTCTCAGCAGAACGAAACAACACCACTTGTGGATACGGTAGCTGACCAAGCTTCTGTTACCAGCGACCAAGCAGTTGGCGGTATTGGTTCAATGTTGGCCCTTGCACAAAACTCACTTGGCACAGCCGACAACAAAGAACTCGCGACACTTATTCCAGGCATGTCGAGCCTTGAGTCTACGGGGCTATCATCGCTACTAAGCTCACAAGGTGCCGTTGAAAGTGCGTTTTCTGGATTAGGCATGGATCCATCAATGGTTACGACATTTGCGCCAATCATTCTTCAAGCATTGCAGTCACAAGGTGCGACGAGCGGCCTGATGGATTCACTTTCAGCTATATGGCAATAATCGTTAGTTATTAATAGCTAGCTTAAAATCTAATAAGGGCACTTCGGTGCTCTTTTTTGTGCGTGGAAGAAAAGATATTTGAGATACGAGATACGAGATACGAGATATTTTTGAAAAATGGCGCAGACAAGACAAGCAAAAAATGCCAAACATCATGGTGCAATTTCTATTGTCTATTCCTTGTTCTACAGACACAAAAAAGCCGAGCTAATGCTCGGCTTTTGTATTAAGAATCTAGTATAGATTACTCAGCAGCTTCTTCAGCAGCTGGGCGGTCTACAAGCTCAATGTAAGCCATTGGAGCTTTATCACCAGTACGGAAACCACATTTAAGAATGCGAGTGTAACCACCTTGGCGAGCCGCGAAACGCGGGCCTAGTTCATTAAATAGTTTTGCCACAACTTCGTTATCACGAGTGCGAGCAAATGCAAGACGACGGTTAGCAACACTGTCTGTCTTAGCTAGGGTAATCAATGGCTCAATTACGCGACGTAGTTCTTTTGCTTTAGGCACGGTAGTTTTAATAACTTCGTGACGAACAAGAGAGCTAGCCATGTTGCTGAACATCGCTTTGCGATGACTGCTGTTGCGGTTGAGTTGACGACCACTTTTACGATGGCGCATGACCTAATCCTTCTAACTTTTCGATTAATCTTCAGCGATTGACGCTGGTGGCCAGTTTTCTAGACGCATGCCTAGAGAAAGACCACGTGAAGCAAGCACATCTTTAATCTCTGTAAGAGATTTCTTACCAAGGTTTGGCGTTTTAAGTAGCTCAACCTCAGTGCGCTGTACAAGATCACCGATGTAGTGAATCGCTTCTGCTTTCAAACAGTTAGCAGAGCGAACTGTTAGTTCAAGATCGTCTACAGGACGTAGTAGGATAGGATCGAATTCTGGCTTCTCTTCCTTCTCCTCAGGTACACGTACATCACGAAGATCTACGAACGCATCCAGTTGTTCAGCTAAAATAGTAGCTGCACGACGGATTGCTTCCTCAGGTTCTAGAGTACCGTTCGTTTCCATATCGATAACAAGCTTGTCTAAATCAGTACGTTGTTCTACACGTGCCGCTTCTACAGCGTAAGCGATTTTATCAACCGGGCTGTAAGTAGCGTCAACTAGTAGACGACCGATAGGACGCTCATCTTCTTCAGTATGGATACGAGCTGAAGCTGGAACGTAACCACGACCACGTTCTACTTTGATACGCATAGCGATCTCAGCGTTGTCATCCGTTAGGTGACAAATTACGTGCTCAGGGTTAGCGATCTCTACATCACCATCGTGGGTGATGTCACCTGCAACAACAGGGCCTGAGCCTGATTTGTTCAGTGTAATAAACACTTCATCTTTGCCTTCAGCAACGCGTACAGCCAAACCTTTAAGGTTTAGAAGGATTTCCAGGATATCTTCCTGAACGCCTTCTTTAGTGCTGTATTCGTGTAGCACACCTTCAATTTCAACTTCTGTTACGGCACAACCCGGCATAGAAGATAGAAGAATGCGGCGAAGAGCATTACCTAGAGTGTGGCCGAAACCGCGCTCTAATGGCTCAAGAGTTACTTTCGCGTGTGTCGTATTGATCTGTTCAATGTCAACAAGACGCGGCTTAAGAAATTCTGTTACAGAACCCTGCATTGTGTCCTCTCTTTTTTTAACCTTACTTAGAGTAAAGTTCGACGATCAAGTGTTCATTGATGTCAGCTGATAGGTCAGAACGCTCAGGCATACGCTTGAATGTACCTTCCATTTTGCCAGCATCTACTTCAATCCAAGTTGGCTTTTCACGTTGTTCAGCAACTTCTAGAGCCGCTTTAATACGAGATTGCTGTTTAGCTTTCTCGCGGATAGAAACAACGTCGTTTGCCGCTACTTTGAAAGAAGGAACGTTTACAACTTTACCGTTAACTAGAATAGACTTGTGGCTAACTAGTTGACGAGATTCAGCACGAGTAGCGCCAAAGCCCATACGGTAAACTACGTTATCAAGACGACCTTCAAGAAGCTGAAGCAGGTTTGCACCTGTGTTGCCTTTAAGACGTGCAGCTTCTTTGTAGTAGTTGCGGAATTGTTTTTCTAGAACGCCGTAGATACGACGAACTTTTTGCTTCTCACGAAGCTGAACGCCATACTCAGATAGACGACCGCGACGAGCGCCGTGTACACCTGGTGCGTTATCAATTTTACACTTGGTATCGATCGCACGGACACCAGACTTAAGGAATAAGTCAGTACCTTCGCGACGGCTAAGCTTAAGCTTAGGACCCAAATATCTTGCCATGATCTTTCTCCAATATTCCTAGAAACGAAACTTAAACGCGACGTTTCTTAGGTGGACGACAACCGTTATGAGGGATTGGTGTCGCATCAACAATGTTAGTGATACGGAAACCAGCAGCGTTCAGTGCACGAACAGTAGATTCGCGACCTGGACCTGGACCCTTAACCATAACTTCCAAGTTCTTTAGGCCATATTCTTTAGCCATTTCACCACAACGCTCAGCTGCAACTTGTGCTGCGAACGGAGTAGATTTACGAGAACCACGGAAACCTGAACCACCTGCTGTAGCCCATGCAAGAGCGTTGCCTTGACGGTCAGTGATAGTTACGATTGTGTTGTTGAAAGAAGCATGAATGTGCGCTACGCCATCAGCTACTTGCTTGCGTACGCGCTTACGCGCGCGAGTTGGTTGTTTTGCCATTGTACTCTACCTTATCCGACTATTTCTTGATCGGCTTGCGCGGACCCTTACGGGTGCGAGCGTTGGTTTTAGTACGCTGTCCACGTAGTGGTAGACTGCGACGATGACGAAGACCGCGGTAACAGCCAAGGTCCATAAGACGCTTGATGTTCATCGATACTTCACGACGTAGATCACCTTCTACAGTGTACTTAGCTACACCATCACGCAGTTGATCGATCTGCTCTTCAGTTAGTTCACTGATCTTAGCATCTTCAGCAATACCCACTTCAGCTAGAATAGCTTGAGAGCGAGTTTTACCGATACCGTAGATTGCAGTAAGTGCAATTACAGAATGCTTATGATCAGGAATGTTAATGCCGGCTATACGGGCCATTATTCACTCCTAAGGGGTTCATAAAAGAATTATCCGCAGCAAAGCCCGTTATGGATACGCTGCGGCATACTACTTCTTTTGCACGCAAAAGGTAGGCCGAGGAATATACTCGACTCTACCTTGTATTTCAAGTAAAAATTTCTGCTAATTAGCCTTGGCGTTGCTTATGCTTTGGCTCACTGCAAATCACGCGAACGACACCGTTACGCTTGATAACTTTACAGTTACGGCAGATTTTTTTAACGGAAGCACGAACTTTCATTGCTAAACTCCGTAAATGGAATCGAAATTGTTACCACCGAATTAACGGCCGTAACCCTTCAGATTCGCTTTCTTTAACACAGAATCATACTGTTGTGACATCAGATGAGTCTGTACCTGTGCCATGAAATCCATGATAACTACCACTACGATTAGTAGTGATGTGCCGCCAAAGTAGAAACGAACGTTCCACGCGACCATCATGAACTCAGGAATCAGACATATAAAAGTAATGTATAGAGCGCCCGCAAGGGTTAGTCTAGTCATCACTTTATCGATATATTTCGCTGTCTGCTCACCTGGGCGGATACCGGGTACGAATGCACCAGACTTCTTCAAGTTATCAGCTGTTTCACGTGGGTTAAACACCAACGCTGTATAGAAGAAACAGAAGAAGATTATAGCTGCTGCATAAAGCATTACATACAAAGGTTGACCTGGGCTAAGAGCTAATGACACGTCAGTTAACCAACCGAACGCGCTGCTTTCACCATTTTGACCAAACCACTGCGCTAATGTTCCTGGGAACAAAATAATACTTGATGCGAAAATCGCTGGAATAACACCTGCCATATTAATCTTAAGAGGCAAGTGAGAGCTTTGTGCTGCAAAAACTTTACGACCTTGTTGACGTTTCGCATAGTTAACGACGATACGACGTTGACCACGTTCCATGAAAACTACGAAGTAAATAACAGCAAAAGACAATACAGCAATCAACAGCAGAAGAAGCACATGCAATTCACCTTGACGCGCTTGCTCGATTGTTTGACCGATTGCAGAAGGCAATCCAGCAACAATACCTGCAAAAATCAGAATGGAAATACCATTACCGATTCCTCGCTCAGTGATTTGTTCACCTAACCACATTAAGAACATGGTACCAGTTACTAAACTCACGGTAGCAATAAGCGTAAACATGGTTTGGTTGATAACAACCAGATTGTCGACCATGTTTGGTAAGCCTGTTGCGATACCAATAGCTTGGAATGTTGCAAGTACAAGCGTGCCGTAGCGTGTATATTGGCTTATCTTACGACGGCCTGCTTCACCCTCTTTCTTGAGTTCCGCTAACGCTGGATGAACTACAGTTAGCAATTGGACTACGATCGATGCCGAAATGTACGGCATGATACCCAATGCTAATATAGATGCACGCTCAAGAGCACCACCGGAGAACATGTTAAACATTTCTACGATGGTACCTTTTTGCTGATCGAACAAATCGGCAAGTACAGCTGCGTCAATACCAGGGATCGGCACAAAAGAGCCGGCTCGGAATACTAAAAGTGCACCAATTACGAATAATAAGCGCGACTTTAGTTCACTTAAGCCGCTCTGAGCACTACGAAAATCTTGTCCTGGTTTCTTAGCCATCTGTACCTCGTTCCTCGAGATTATTCCTCGATTTTACCGCCTGCAGCTTCGATTGCAGCTTTAGCGCCTTTAGTCACGCGTAGACCTTTAACAGTCACAGCTTTGCTTAGGTCACCAGAAAGAACGATCTTAACAAACTCGATGTTCTTAGTGATAACGTTAGCAGCTTTAAGGCTGTTAAGATCAACTACGTCACCTGTTACTTTCGCTAGCTCAGCTAGACGAACTTCAGCAGACACTAGGCTCTTACGAGAAGTGAAACCGAATTTAGGTAAACGTTGTTTTAGAGGCATTTGACCGCCTTCAAAACCTGGACGAACAGAGCCGCCAGAACGTGACTTTTGACCTTTGTGACCGCGGCCACCTGTTTTACCAAGGCCAGAACCGATACCACGACCTACACGCTTCTTAGAAGGTTTAGAGCCAGCAGCCGGTGATAGAGTATTCAAACGCATTCTGATTACTCCTCAATCTTAACCATGTAGTAAACCTTGTTGATCATACCGCGTACGCACGGTGTATCTTCAAGTTCTACTGTATGGTTGATGCGACGAAGACCTAGACCTTTAAGACACGCTTTGTGCTTAGGTAGGCGACCAATTGAGCTTTTAGTTTGAGTTACTTTAATAGTTGCCATCGTGTGCTTACTCCGAAATAGATTCAACAGTTAGACCACGTTTAGCAGCAACCATTTCTGGTGACTTAACGTCTACTAGAGCACCAATCGTTGCACGAACGATGTTGATCGGGTTCGTTGAACCGTATGCTTTAGAAAGTACGTTATGTACGCCCGCAACTTCAAGTACAGCACGCATTGCACCGCCGGCAATAACACCTGTACCTTCTGCAGCTGGCTGCATGTAAACTTTAGAGCCCGAATGACGACCTTTCACCGGGTGGTGAAGAGTGCCTTCGTTAAGCGATACTGTAACCATGTTACGGCGCGCTTTTTCCATTGCTTTTTGAATCGCAGCAGGTACTTCACGAGCTTTGCCGTAACCGAAACCTACGCGACCGTTACCGTCACCAACTACTGTTAGTGCAGTAAAGCTCATGATTCGACCACCTTTAACCGTCTTAGATACACGGTTAACTGCGATCAGCTTTTCTTGCAAATCATTAGCTTGTTGTTGTTCTTTAGCCATCTTCCAACCCTACCTTAGAATTTCAGACCAGCTTCGCGAGCAGATTCTGCTAGCGCCGCTACTCGACCGTGGTATTGGAAACCAGAACGATCAAATGCAACTGAAGCTACGCCTTTTTCAAGAGCGCGCTCAGCAACAGCTTTACCAACTGCTTTAGCTGCATCAACGTTACCAGTGTTCTTAACTTGCTCACGGATCGCTTTTTCTACAGTAGAAGCAGCTGCGATAACCTCAGAGCCGTTTGCCGCGATAACTTGTGCGTAAACATGGCGAGGAGTACGGTGTACTACCAGGCGAGTTGCACCAAGTTCTGCAATCTTACGACGTGCACGTGTAGCACGACGGATGCGAGATGCTTTCTTATCCATAGTGATACCTTACTTCTTCTTAGCTTCTTTAGTACGCACATTTTCATCTGCGTAACGAACACCTTTGCCTTTGTAAGGCTCAGGAGCACGGTAAGAACGAATGTCAGCCGCAACTTGACCTACTACTTGCTTATCGCAACCAGTAATGATGATCTCAGTTTGGCTAGGGCACTCAGCTTTAATACCTTCAGGTAGAGCGTGCTCTACTGGGTGAGAAAAACCAAGAGTTAGAGCTACAGAGTTGCCTTTCATAGCAGCACGGTAACCAACACCCTTAAGAGTTAGCTTCTTAGTGAAGCCCTCAGTAACACCCACAACCATGTTATTAACTAGAGCGCGAGCTGTACCAGCTTGTGCCCATGCGTTAGTAACACCTTCTTTCGGACCGAAAGTTAGGTTGGTTTCTTCCTGTGCAATAACTACGGCGCTGTTAAGAACGCGAGTAAGCTCACCTTTGCTACCTTTTACAGTAACTTCTTGGCCGTTTAGTTTCACCTCTACGCCAGCTGGAATAGCGACAGGTGCTTTAGCAACACGAGACATAATCTACTCCTTAAGCTACGTAACAGATGATTTCACCGCCAAGACCTGCTTTACGAGCAGCACGGTCAGACATCAGACCCTTGGAAGTAGAAACAACTGCAATACCAAGACCACCCATCACTGTAGGTAAAGAGTCTTTATTTTTATAAACTCTTAGACCAGGACGTGATACACGCTTGATTTGCTCGATTACAGGTTTAGCTTGGAAGTACTTAAGAGTAACTTCTAGCTCAGGTTTTGCTTCGCTGTTAACAGCGAAGTCTACGATGTAACCTTCAGCTTTAAGTAATGCAGCAATTGCAACTTTAAGCTTTGAAGAAGGCATTTTTACAGCAACTTTGTTTGCTGCCTGACCGTTACGAACTCGGGTCAGCATATCCGAAATCGGATCTTGCATGCTCATAAGATTTACTCCAAATGATTAAGTGGCAATTACCAGCTAGCCTTACGAAGACCCGGAATCTCGCCTTTCATGCAAGCTTCACGAACCTTAATGCGGCTTAGACCGAATTTACGTAGGTAACCGTGTGGACGACCAGTTTGGTTGCAACGGTTGCGCTGACGTGATGCACTTGAATCACGTGGAAGAGATTGCAGTTTAAGAACCGCATTCCAACGATCTTCTTCAGATGCGTTTACATCGCTAATGATAACTTTTAGCGCAGAACGCTTTTCAGCGAACTTAGCTACTAGTTTTGCACGTTTAGCTTCACGTGCTTTCATTGATTGTTTAGCCATAACAGTAACCCTACCCTTACTTACGGAATGGGAAGTTAAAGGCAGCCAGCAGAGCTCGGCCTTCCTCATCGGAACCCGCAGAAGTCGTGATAGTGATATCAAGACCGCGGACACGATCGACTTTATCGTAGTCGATTTCCGGAAAGATGATTTGCTCGCGAACGCCCATGCTGTAGTTACCGCGACCGTCAAAAGACTTAGCGCTAACACCACGGAAATCACGTACACGTGGAAGTGCGATAGAGATTAAACGCTCTAAAAATTCCCACATGCGCTCACCACGCAAGGTTACTTTACAACCAATTGGGTAGCCTTCACGAATTTTGAAACCAGCTACAGATTTACGCGCTTTAGTGATAAGTGGCTTTTGACCAGAGATCGTTGCCATATCAGCTGCTGCGTTTTCTAGCAGTTTCTTATCGTTGATTGCTTCACCAACGCCCATATTTAGGGTGATTTTCTCAATCCTAGGGACTTGCATGACGCTTGTGTAGCTGAACTCTTTGGTAAGCTCAGCGACTACAGACGACTTGTAGTAATCATGCAGTTTCGCCATAGTAGAACTCCAAATTACTTCTAATTAGTTAGAAACAGTTTCGCCGTTAGATTTGAAGAAACGAACTTTCTTGCCATCTTCGATACGGAAACCGATACGGTCTGCTTTACCAGTAGCCGCGTTAAAAACAGCAACGTTAGAAGCATCAATAGCTGCTTCTTGTTCAACGATGCCACCTTGTTGACCTAGAGCCGGAACCGGCTTTTGGTGTTTCTTAACAAGGTTGATGCCTTCAACGATAACTTTACCAGTTGTCAGAACCTTAGTTACTTTACCTTTCTTGCCTTTATCTTTACCAGCAAGAATGATTACTTCGTCATTACGACGGATTTTAGCTGCCATATTGCCGCTCCTTACAGAACTTCAGGTGCTAGTGATACAATCTTCATGAATTTCGCGTTACGAAGTTCACGAGTCACAGGACCAAAGATACGTGTGCCGACTGGTTGCTCAGTAGTGTCATTTAACAATACACAAGCATTACTGTCGAAGCGAATGACAGAACCGTCTGGGCGACGAACGCCTTTACGGGTGCGCACTACTACCGCCTTCAGAACATCACCTTTCTTTACTTTACCGCGAGGAATCGCTTCCTTCACTGTAACCTTGATGACGTCACCGATATGTGCATAACGGCGGTGAGAGCCACCCAGAACCTTAATACACATTACCTTGCGCGCGCCAGAGTTATCTGCTGCGTCAAGTGTACTTTGCATCTGGATCATTGTTAGTGCTCCGCTAAATATTAAAACTAGACCCTCTCGGGTCGGGCTGCCTCTTTAAAAGGGACGCGAATTGTACCACCCTTTTTTTAAATTGGGTAGACAAAAAACAAGCGGCTCCAAAAAATTATTTGGAGCCGCTTATAAGTTATAGAATTACAAAGATTAAATCTTCGCTTTTTCTAGAACTTTAACCAATGTCCAAGACTTAGTCTTAGACAGAGGACGACACTCAGCGATTTCAACTTTGTCGCCTAGGCCACAAGTGTTGTCTTCGTCGTGTGCGTGTACTTTAGTCGTGCGTTTGATGAACTTACCGTAAATTGGGTGTTTTACAGTGCGCTCAATAGCAACAACGATAGACTTGTCCATCTTGTCACTTACTACACGGCCTTGCTGGATGCGGTTAGTTTCGCTCATTATGCGCCTGCCTTTTCAGTCAAAACAGTTTTCACACGTGCGATGTCACGGCGTACAGCTTTTAGAGTATGAGTTTGCTGTAGTTGACCAGTTGCAGCTTGCATGCGCAAGTTGAACTGTTCACGTAGCAAATTCAATAGCTCAGCGTTAAGCTCTTCAACGTTCTTTTCGCGTAGATCTTGTGCTTTCATCACATCACCTGCTTAGTTACAAAAGTAGTTTTAACAGGCAGTTTACGTGCCGCTAGGCGGAACGCTTCACGTGCCAACTCTTCAGGTACGCCATTCATCTCGTACATAACTTTGCCTGGTTGGATTTGAGCAACCCAGTACGCAACTGAACCTTTACCTTTACCTTGACGAACTTCAAGAGGCTTTTCAGTAATCGGCTTGTCTGGGAATACACGGATCCAGATTTGACCTTGACGCTTAATGTGACGTGTCATAGCACGACGTGCCGCTTCGATTTGACGTGCAGTCAGACGACCACGGCCAACAGCTTTAAGACCGAATTCGCCGAAGCTTACTTCAGTACCTTTAGCTAGACCACGGTTACGACCAGTCATAACCTTGCGGAACTTAGTACGTTTTGGTTGTAGCATCGTTCGACTCCTTACTTACGGCCTTTACGCTGCTTCTTAGGCTTATCGCCTTTTGGCTCTACTGCGTTAGCAGCTGGCATACCGCCTAGAATCTCACCTTTGAAGATCCAAACTTTAATGCCGATCACACCGTATTGAGTGTGAGCCGAAGAAGTTGCGTAATCAATGTCTGCACGTAGAGTGTGTAGAGGCACACGGCCTTCACGGTACCACTCAGAACGTGCGATTTCAGCACCGCCAAGACGGCCGCCTACTTGTACTTTGATGCCTTTAGCGCCTAGACGCATAGCATTTTGTACCGCACGCTTCATTGCACGACGGAACATAACACGACGCTCTAGTTGAGACGCGATGCTATCAGCTACAAGCTGACCATCTAGCTCAGGCTTACGTACTTCAGCGATGTTAATTTGCGCTGGTACACCTGCGATTTTAGCTACAGCTGCGCGTAGCTTCTCTACGTCTTCACCTTTCTTACCGATAACAACGCCAGGACGAGCAGTGTGAATAGTCACACGGATGCTCTTAGCTGGACGCTCGATAACGATACGAGATAATGATGCTTTTTGTAGTTCCTTTGTAAGGAACTGACGTACCTTGAAGTCGCCGTCTAGGTTGTCAGCGAATTCGTTGGTATTAGCAAACCATGTAGCATTCCAAGGCTTAACGATGCCAAGACGAATACCATTAGGATGTACTTTCTGACCCATTGCTTACTCTCCTAGTCTTTAGCGATCTGCTACAACAATAGTGATGTGGCTTGAACGCTTCAAGATACGATCCGCACGACCTTTAGCACGAGGCATAATACGCTTCATGATAGGGCCCTCATCTACGAAGATTTTAGCGACATTTAGATCGTCGATATCTGCACCTTCGTTATGTTCCGCGTTAGCGATAGCTGACTCAAGAACCTTCTTAACTAATACAGCAGCTTTTTTGTTGCTGAAAGTTAGAATTTCTAGAGCTTGGTCTACCGACTTACCGCGAATTTGGTCTGCAACTAAGCGAGCTTTCTGTGGAGAAATACGAGCAAAGTTATGTTTAGCTAAAGCTTCCATCATCTACTCCTTATTTCTTCTTAGCTTTCTTATCTGCAGCATGACCGCGATAAGTACGAGTTGGTGCAAATTCGCCCAGTTTGTGACCGATCATTTCTTCGGTAACGAAAACTGGAACGTGCTGACGACCATTATGGACAGCGATGGTCAAACCAATCATTGTTGGGATGATCATTGAGCGACGGGACCAAGTCTTAATAGGCTTTTTGTCTCCGCTTTCCACCGCTTTCTCTACCTTCTTCAGCAAGTGTAGGTCAATAAAAGGACCTTTCTTGAGAGAACGTGGCATGGCGATTCCTCTTTATAAATTATTTAGTGCGACGACGTACGATGTACTTGTCAGTGCGCTTGTTCTTACGAGTCTTGAAGCCCTTAGTAGGAACGCCCCAAGGAGAAACTGGGTGACGACCACCAGATGTGCGGCCTTCACCACCACCATGTGGGTGATCCACCGGGTTCATTACTACACCACGTACGGTTGGACGTACGCCGCGCCAGCGTGAAGCACCAGCTTTACCAAGTTCACGTAGCATATGCTCAGAGTTACCAACTTCACCGATCGTTGCACGACCTTCAGAAAGAACTTTGCGCATCTCACCAGAACGTAGACGGATAGTTACGTATGCACCATCGCGAGCGATGATTTGAGCATAAGCACCAGCCGAACGAGCTAGTTGAGCACCTTTACCAGGCTTAAGTTCAACACAGTGTACAGTAGAACCTACTGGGATGTTGCGCATCGGCAGAGTGTTACCTGCTTTGATTGCAGCATCTACGCCAGATTGAATCTGGTCGCCTGCGTTAACACCTTTAGGTGCAATGATGTAACGACGCTCACCGTCTGCGTACAGAACTAGAGCGATGTTAGCACTACGGTTTGGATCGTATTCTAGACGCTCAACTTTCGCTGGGATGCCATCTTTAGTACGTTTGAAGTCAATTACACGGTAATGGTGCTTATGACCACCACCGATGTGACGTACTGTAATACGACCGTTGTTGTTACGACCACCGTTCTTAGAGTTTTTCTCTAGAAGTGGTGCGTATGGCTTACCCTTGTGTAGGTCAGCGTTAACAACTTTAACGACGTGACGACGACCAGGGGAAGTCGGCTTACATTTAACAATAGCCATTTTTACTACTCCTGTTATTCCGCGCCGCCAACGAAGTCAAGATCTTGACCTTCTTTCAAAGTAACGTAGGCTTTCTTAACGTCTGAACGACGGCCTTCACGCATACCTTGACGTTTGGTCTTACCCTTTAATACAAGAGTATTTACAGACTTAACTTCAACTTCAAATAGCTTTTCTACAGCTGCTTTGATCTCTTTCTTAGTTGCATCTTTAGCTACTTTGAAAACGATAGTGTTCGCTTTCTCAGCTGCCATAGTTGCTTTTTCAGAGATGTGCGGAGCACGTAGAACTTTTAAGATACGCTCTTCAGTGATCATGCTAGCATCTCCTCAACTTGCTTAACTGCGTCAGCAGTCATTAGAACCTTGTCGAAAGCGATTAGTGATACTGGATCAACACCAGCAACATCACGTGCATCTACTTTGTATAGGTTACGAGCAGCTAAGAATAGATTTTCATCTACTTCGCCAGTCACAATCAGAACGTCGCTTAGCTCAAGCTCTTTAAGCTTAGCTACAAGTTCTTTTGTTTTTGGTGCTTCTACAGAGAAGTTATCAACAACGATTAAACGCTCTTGACGAACTAGCTCAGAAAGAATGCTCTTCATAGCACCGCGGTACATTTTTTTGTTTACTTTTTGGCTGTGATCTTGTGGTTTCGCAGCAAAAGTAACACCACCTGTACGCCAGATTGGGCTACGAATTGTACCAGCACGTGCGCGGCCAGTACCTTTTTGACGCCATGGCTTAGCGCCACCGCCAGATACTTCAGAACGAGTCTTTTGAGCACGAGTACCTTGACGAGCACCTGCTGCATATGCAACAACTACTTGGTGTACAAGAGCTTCGTTGAAGTCACGTCCGAAAGTAGTCTCGGAAACAGTTAGTGCATCAGCACCTTTAACCATCAATTCCATTACTTACTCCTAGACGTTATGCTTTAACAGCAGGTTTTACGATCACGTTTCCGCCTGTTGAGCCCGGTACTGCACCTTTAATAAGGAGTAGATTGCGCTCAGCGTCAACACGTACGATCTCTAGGTTTTGAGTCGTTACACGCTCAGCACCCATGTGACCTGCCATTTTCTTGCCTTTAAACACGCGGCCTGGAGTTTGACATTGGCCAATTGAACCCGGTGCGCGGTGAGACAAAGAGTTACCGTGAGTCATATCTTGAGTAGAGAAGTTCCAACGCTTGATAGCGCCTTGGAAGCCTTTACCTTTAGATGTACCAGTAACGTCTACTTTTTTAATTTCGTTGAAAAGTTCTACGTTTAGCTCAGCGCCAACTTCAAACTCTTCGCCGTTTTCTAAACGGAATTCCCAAAGACCGCGACCTGCTTCTACACCCGCTTTCGCGAAGTGACCAGCTTCAGGTTTAGTTACACGGTTAGCTTTCTTAGCACCAGTAGTTACTTGGATTGCTGCGTAGCCGTCTGTCTCAAGAGTTTTAACTTGAGAAATACGGTTCGCTTCAACCTCAACAACAGTTACTGGGATAGAAACGCCTTCTTCAGTAAATACGCGGGTCATACCCACTTTACGTCCGACTAGACCAATCATTATTCTTATCTCCCTTAACCTAGGCTGATTTGAACATCAACGCCAGCTGCAAGATCAAGACGCATTAGAGCATCAACAGTTTTATCTGTTGGCTCAACGATGTCGATCAAACGCTTGTGAGTACGGATTTCGTACTGATCACGTGCATCTTTGTTGACGTGTGGAGAGGTAAGAACAGTGAAACGCTCTTTACGAGTAGGAAGTGGAATAGGACCACGAACCTGTGCGCCAGTACGTTTTGCTGTTTCAACGATTTCCGCAGTTGAAGCATCGATTAGCTTGTAATCAAACGCTTTAAGGCGGATACGAATACGTTGGTTCTGCATGAGACAGAGCTCCAATTATTAAAAATTACACAAACAATATCGCCACTCAAACCCGATAAAACGAGAGAATGCCGATTGATTTATGTGAAACCGTAGCACCCAAAATTAGGACGCATTGTCAGTTAACTTTTGAAGTAAACAAGAAGTTTACTATTTTTATTAACCGCGAACATAAGCTGAGTATACATTACTAGGTAAGACCTACTCCTCAGTGCTCATTGGTTCACAACCAGCGTTAGCCAGTGCGATGCATTATACAGATCACACTTTAGTATGCAAGTAGTGTTGGAAAAATAATCGCAATTTATTGGAAGTTGGTTTTGTATCGAGAGGGAAGAAGATAGATGGAAGGTAATATTTCTTTTGAGAAAACAAAAGGGAAGCCGAAGCTCCCCTTTTCAGATGCGTGCTCTTCTAATGAAGAGAGTGCAAAAATCTAAATGCTATTAAGCGAAGATTTTAGCTACAACACC